>JAFGQK010000379.1 GCA_016935735.1 Spirochaetales bacterium
AAAGGATATGCTGAACTTTATAATCTGGCCCGGGCTATCCGGGAAGCCGAAGATGTATCTGCGGAAATAGAAAAAGCTTTGAGTGAAGCGGGGAAAGAAATTGCTGATGCAGGTAAAGAGGTAAAAAAGTATTCTATAAAGTCATTCAGGCAGATGATAGATGAGTTTGTGATCGGTATTTCAAAAACTCTGATAAACCTGCCCCAGGTGATCGCTGAGGTATTTGTTGCTGTTGGAAAGAGTGTTGCCGGCTTTTTTACCGGTGCCTTTAAACTGCTTATCAATCCGGTGAAAGAGATGGAGACAATCTTTAACTCCCTGGTTTCAGGCATGGAGAATGCGACCTGGAACCTCATAGACAGTCTTAAAGGACTTTATGATGCCATTTTTGCCGAAGGGATTGAAAGATATGCTGAAGGAAGGGGCAAAACGGTAGAGGAACTGACTCCCGAAGAACAGAAAGCGGCCAGGGTGTTTGCAGGGCTGGATATGTTTGCAAATATTTTAAACTGGATAGTAAGCCAGCTGGTAGATATTGTCGCTTCAACAGAAGTGTTCCGGCAGTATATGTCCGACTTTGGCGAGGCATTACGGATTGTTATCGAAACGGCTGTTATCCCATTAATTCAGGCTCTGCATCCGCTGATCGTGGTGGTGGTTCAGGTTGTCCAGATTATTTTTCAATTACTTGTACCGGTATTTCAAATATTTGGAAAAGTGATTCAGATGTTGATGCCCCTGTTTGTGGCAGTCGGCCAGCTGGTTATTAACATAATCGGTGTGCTGCGAATGTTTATTCCGATTATGGCAGTGATTGTCGTAACAGTGGGTAAGGTTCTGACACCGATTGTTGAAGCCCTGGCAAATGTGTTTGCATTTCTGGGTGAGATCGTCGGTGCCATAGCCCCGGTGTTTGATGCAATCGGTTATGTGGTTGATGCGGTCGGAAGGGTGTTCAGGACTATGTTTGTTATTGTCGAGTTTCTTACTTCTCCTTTTAAAGCCCTGGGCGAACTTATCTATTACATTGTAACGTTCCAGTGGGGGAAAATCGGAAAGATTCATATTATGAGTCCGGCTGAACTGGCTGATGCCCTGGAAGATATATGGTCAGAGGGCTGGACTACCGGGGAATTTGAGGGATTTGATGTGGATTTTGAGGATGTTCCTGCCTTAGAGCTGGAAATTGAGGATATTTCGGATTTAGGGGCAGAAGATTTCGGGGCTACGGTCTATGGTGGAAATGTCTCGGTCCAGCAGGCACCGGATATTTATATTTACCAGACCTTCGATGGCAATATCATCGGTGCTGGGGGAATGGTGGAAGTCGGGGAGTTTGTTGTGGAGGCTATCCGGGAATATGTTGGTGCAGGGGGCCAGGTTGTGTGGGAGGAGGGGTAGTATTGTACAACCCCCCGGTTATCTACCGGAGAATAGCCGGATACCTATCCTGCTGGCGATTAAACCCGGCATCTACCCTCTCCCGATAAAGTCCGCAGGTTATAGGCGGTTATTAAAAAATATATCCGCAGTCCATTTCGATGGCTGTGTTTATATCTACAACAGCATAATTATTTTCAGGGCCATCAATTACGACCCATCTGCGTCCTTTTACGCAATTTACATCATTCTTATAGCTCATATGATTAACCGCTGTTTGTTTATCAGTAAAAAACCTTAAATATGCTTTCTGTTTCATTTACTTACTCCTTCTATTGTTGTTTTCGTTGCTTATGTTGTGCAACATCCTTATGTTCACAATATAGATCATTCCCGGAAGGAAGTCAAGTCTTTTCTTAAAAAAATGATAAAAAATATTGGTATTTCTATACTTTTTTTCTCATGAAATGCGGGGAAACAGGGGTGGATACAGGAAAGTAATCACGGGATTAATACTACTGCCGGAGTAGTACAATCATAGAGTTTGTTTACCAGGGAAGCCGCAGTCTACGGCGGGAATGTCTCGGTCCAGCAGGCACCGGATATTTATATTTACCAGACATTCGAGGGTAATATCATAGGCGCAGGCGGGATGGTGGAAGTCGGAGAGTTTGTTGTAGAGGCTATCCGGGAGTATGTTGGCGCAGGCGGCCAGGTTGTGTGGGAGGAGGCGTAGGACTTAGGATTATAAATCTTTTTAATATAATGTATTGTCTAATTTTATTCCAACAACATATGAGTCAACCATTTCTTCTATCCATACTATATAGACTGTATCATCTTCACCCGCTGTAATTGATGGGTCATAGGCTTTTACATTGGAAGGAGATAATGCAACCCATTCTAGCCAATTATCACTGCTTTTAACTGTATTTCTTCTATATTCTAATACAGCATTTATGATTCTTATTTCATGATCATAATTTTTTGTGATTACATTATCATTCATTTGAGATAGTCTTATATACCTTTCCTCTGCATAAGGTCCGTCTATTTCGAGGCAATTAACACCATACCTAATATCATATGAACCAACCATCATTTCATCATTAGTAAGATCAAAATTTCTATACCAAACTTCATGTTGCGGAAATTCTATCCAATATGAACTTGTGTCATCCCTTAAATAAACCCTATTCCACACTCTACCTAAAGTTTTTGATGTCAAACTGTCTGGCCAATTATTTTGTGTATATTCTAGTGCAAAATTATTGAACATACTTGGATATAAAAATATTTGTTCCAGTATAAAAATAACTACACCACCTTTGGGCGCTGGATCTCTTTTATAATAAGCTTGTAAATTTAAATCAAAAGGAATATCGAAATTATCAATCCAGAAATACTGATTACATTCAGGATATGGTTTAAAATCATATTCATCATCATCTTTATGAAAAGGACCGGTCATGGAAATTATAGCCTTTATAATATCACCTTTAACGTAATTTACTTCAAAATTACCATTATTATTAATTACTGTGGGTTTTGAATAAACAGTACCATTTGGGGGTGCTATTAATATTCTGTTTTCTTCTATATTTTCAGGAGTTATATATCTTATTATTCTCTGTACTTCTATATTGTCCAGATATGCAATGGAAATTATTCTGTTAACTATTGTATTTTCACTAATGACATAACTGAAATATCCATCAGAATCAATATCAACTTCATTGTTATTTATTTTTATCTCCAGATCTTCTCTTATTGCCTTTCCCCTTATAATATAATTCCCATTTTCTTTTCTTTCATATAATTCATTTGGAGTATAAATTACAAAATATATATCTCTATCAATGAAATCATCTTGAGTGGCATCATCTGTTTCAAGAGTATTTATATTCCCGTCATTATACTCATAATCAAATAATTCTCTTTCTCTAAAAAGCTCTAGATACTTTCCACAATCTACATGAAAATGTAGAGGTGATGTTTCGATACCATGCATATAAAAATAATTTGGATATAATATATAATCAGGAAATGAAGTGATAATTCCATATAGATCGTAATACATTTCTTCACTATTAACTCTTACATCTACAGCTGTTCCAATAATATGTTGCGAGCCCTCAACTCCACCGACAGCCATATTATATATTGGATCTCTATACGTTTCACTTATCAGTCCTTTTTCTGATAAACTATATTCAATTGGATATATAAATTTAAATTCTAATGACATAAAGTCATAAATTCTTTGTATTAATTTAATTAAATATGGTTCAATTGCAAAATAATTTGCATTCGAATATTTATTATAAAGACTAAACCTGTAATCATAAATTAGATTACGCAAATAAAAATCTTCTGATAATTTTATATTCCAATTTGAAAGAGTATCTCCAAAATACATTACCCGTCCTCTGGATTCGTTTTCAAGATCAGTATTTAAATTTACTCTTATTTGTTCACCACTTGAATAAGTAATATATTTATAATCTGGTCGTTGATAAGCGGTTGGTTCAGGATCAGGCTCAATCACGGCATCACTACAGCAATAAACTAAATATGATAATAAAAGTATTGATAAAATTCTTATTATTTTATTATTCATATAATCATTTATATTATAAGACATATGTAGTTATAAAGCAAAAGTATTTTAAAGGAAATTATTGTATGCAGATAGATATTAAAGAGCTAATAATTTTCTACTTCGGGGTATAGCTAAAATTTAAATTATTTTATCAAGACTACTTCAAAGCATATTTTTCCCTTATTTCACGAAAAAAATTGACGAAATTTTTCCCACGACTTTTTCGTACCTCCTGCAGTACATTTTATAAATGGCGTATTTTATCCCCTGTTCTCCTGCTTATCAGAATGCAGTAAAAAATCCATTATCAGACAGATACTGGAGGGTTTTTATCGATGTTGACGATGATGATGTGCTGGAAGATATTACCAGCTACCTTCATAACAACAAAATATCCGGTACCGGGAAACGTGCCGGCCAGAATTATGAGGCTGTCAGTAATAAGTATTCGGTGACGCTGCGAAACAGTAATGGAGTGTTCAGGGAAGGGGATTTCGCTTTAGCCAAATGTGCTATTGAAGCCCGGGCAGGTTCAGCCGGCTACATCCGGCTTTTTACAGGATATGTGACCGAACTGGGATGCTCAAGAACCTTTAAATACAGAAGTTCCGATGTTGTCACCCTGGAGATGCTCGATACATCCCATCTTATCGGGATGAAAAAAAAGACCGAACGTGCCACCTACATCAATTTCAAAATCAGTGATCCAACCACTCCTTCCACTTCTATTTTCCATAAGCTGGCCTACATGCTCGGATTATCTGACTCGGGTTTGGAGTTGGGAAATAAAATCAACTATACAAAACCGTATATCTCTATGGACGGGAACTCGACAATCTGGAGTGAACTCCAGGCTCTTGCCCAGCAGTACCTGGGACTTCTCACTTTCCGGTATGACGGAAAATTGCGGTTCCGGTCCCGGCATGAAGACAACTGGGTCGAACCCCCGGTTGAATGGACCTTTGATGAGGATGGAAGCCTGGGAAATGCAGTTCACAGCATATCTGCTTCTAGTTCGAAAATTATGACCAACCGGTGTACCTGTGAGTTTGACGAACATGAAGTACTTGACCAGCGGGAAATATTCAGGAATGTCGAAGGATATAACCTTGTTCTCGGAACCATAAATATTACAGTACAGCCGGGAGAATACTGGCCGGGAGGGACGAATGCCGGTGATGTAGCGCAGTTGAAATACAAAGACCCGGCAACTGGTGTTGAGTTTCCTATCGGTATTAATATCCAGACACCAACAATCGGGATACATGGATCGGGGTCTGATATCGAATGCGACGGCGGACTCCTCACCCTGGACAGTTTTAACGGGGCTGCAGGGACAAATCCGTCAAAGACAAAGCAGAACCCGGACAGTTCGGAAATGATCCTTTATAACAATACAGAAGGGATTGTTACCATAAAATGGATGTCATTAAGGGGCAGGCCTGTCCGGGTCAAGAGAAAAATCAAGGTGGAAGATAAAGATGCCTCGATTACGAATGAGTGGGAATATGTTGATAAGACCATAAACTCACGGTACGCTGTCAGTCCTGAACAGGCGACCATTACCACACAGTGGTGGGTGAATTACGGTAAGGTAAGGAGAAAAGTCTATAACATTGAAACGGACTGGATTCCCCAGATACAGGAGGGGGCTTATGTCCGGCTGTATCTTCCTTCATACAGTATTGACATGATTTGTATTGTTGATGCCTACACTCATCCAGAACCTAAAGGAACCATGCGGTCGCAAAGGACACGAATTACGCTGGTTGAGTGGATGGATTTTTCACCTTCATCCACCCCCGGATTTGTCTCTTACAATAACCAGGGGAATGCCCAGGTTGAAGCGTTTGATACGGTAACCCAGGATATTGAAAACAGACCCACATATGAAGAAATGCAGATCGGATATACTGAAGGAGGGGGGACGACGACCCCTTCAATCCCCGCCATTTTAATCTGTGAAGCAGTGGCAACCAGGGCCATTATTTTGATGTGTGACAGACAACTGAATCTGACCAATTTTGATCATTTTGAATGGCAGGTGTGTGCTGATAACGGGTCAGGATTACCGGATGGCAGCTGGTATGCATTACGGTTTGACGGCATGGACTGGAAGGGCAGCCCGGATCCAGCGGTTACTGAAACAGAAGTAGAGTATGTTGTTCATACGGGAATCCCGCATACAGGGACAATCGAAGCACCCCAGGGGAGGAAACTCCATTACCGGGTAAGGCGGGTAACAAAAGGTGCTGTTGCCAGTAACTGGTCTGCTTCAGCACATGCCATTACAAAAACCGTGAGTGCCGGGGATATTGCCGCAGGAAGCATTTATGCGAACAACCTGGTCACCGGTATTATCAATGCCATGATCGCCCGGTTGAACAATTATCTGGAAGTCGGCGGGGAAGGATGGGTAGGCAAAACCTATGGGAAAACCAATGGATACCAGGAATGTGGGCTGTCAGGTAAAGATAAAACCCTGGAAACCGGGTTGAATGAAACAGTAGAATATTATTTTAAAATCGATATTGATGGGGCAGGATTTGTAGAACATTCGATCGCCACAGGGTCCGATACGACGTTTACCGGTTTGACCGGGCTTTTAAATGCAGTCATGGAAGGTAAGGCAACCTGGGAAATTGTGGGCGGTGATTTACGGTGTACCTCGGCAAGCCGGGGGACTGGTTCAACTATTGCCCTTGCAGGTGGAACATCAGGAACGGATTTGTTTACTTCTTTAAACGGGTTTACAGGATTTGATACAGCAGTGGCCGGTTCTGATGTTGCTTTTGCATGGGGTGTGACAAAAGCAAGGTTATATGAGGACAGCATTGTTATCGAGTTCTGGAACGGGTCTGAATGGAAAACCTTTTTAAAGATCGGGGGCCGGTATAATAATGAATTATTCCCGTATCTCCAGGCACGAGGTATTTGTGCTGTTGATGGAGAAGCTGAACTTGATACGCTGGATTACGGACAGACAATTCCTGCAACCGGGAATCCCCGGTTATTCCGGATGGATAATTCTTTTGCTGATCAAAACAGCAGTGACCCCTGGGATACGAAAAATAATCTCGCCTTTACCACTGCGGATAAAAAGTTCGGTTCCTATTGCTGCAGGGGGACAGCAGATAATGATTCCGTACTCATAGATAATAATGGAAGCTTTGGGGGTGACTGGACATCTGCTTTTTTTTTCGATTTCTGGTTTAAATTGAACACAATCCCTGACAACAGACGGTTTTTTTTCAGTACCGGATTGATGGGGGATGATGAGGTTGTTTTACACACGTCAACTCAATCCATATATTCAGTGTCAATAACATCCCCTACCGGGTATGTAGATGCCGTATGGTTGTCTGAGAATAAAATTGCTGTCTGCTTTGTCAATGAATCCGGTGCTATTGCAGTTAAAATCGGAACAGTGGGAAGCGATTGTGATATTTCATATGGACCACCCCAGATGGTTTTAGGAGGGGGTGGGGGAAATATTATCAGAATAGGCGGGTTATCATCTTCGAAAATAGTTGTCTCATATTCACGTTATGTGGGATCAGAGTGGCTGTCTTACTGTAAAGTCGGAAATGTAAATGGTTCGGTAGTTTCCTTTGGGAGTGAGTATACCATCCAGGATGAGTATAGTTCAGGCACTGCTCATATAACAGGTCTTGATGAAACTCATTTTGCCGTCATGTATTCAAGAGAGATTTCTGATAAATGCTGCCGTATCGGGATTGTGGATGGAACAGATGTGGCCTTCGGCCCTCATTTCCAATGGAGTACCACCCAGGATACCAGGCTGGGACTCTGCAGAATCACAGCCACCCGGTTTCTTCTGTCCTGCAGGGATTTTTCTACCGGGTACTATACCATGCGGGTTGCTGATGTGACAAATAACAATGAGATTACGTATGGTACAGCTCAGACAGCGAGCGGGACAAAAACGATTTCTTCCGGCAAGGCCGTAAAATTAAACAGCGAATCGTTTTTTGTTGCATACAGAGATGATACAACCGGATATTTATACGGCCGGCACGGATATTTTTCCGGTTCTACTCCTTCTTTTAACACTGAAGTCTCTTTAAGAGGTACCGAGGCGGTTGATAATTTTGATTTTGATCTCTGCACAAATAAAACAGATTCAAATGGTCTTCATGAACTGATTTTTACTTTTACGGACACCGGCAGCGGGAATTTAATAAGTAAATATATCAAGTGTACCTGGACAGGGGTAATATCCCAGGCTTACACCGAGTCAGGTGCTGTCAATACGGATGTCTCATATGGGAAAATACTGGCAGTCAATCCGTTTCTGTTTTTTTATTACTGGGAGTATCAGACAAGCACTTCCATGGATTTCAAAAGCAGGACAGCAGGAAGGAAAGATACATCAGTCTGTTTTATGGAAGCAGGAAAAAACAGGTTTAATGATACAGGCGAAGTTCTTGTTTTGTTTTTTAACTGTTCCGGCAGTACGGCAATGGACAGCTATCATTCTGTTTTCAAAATGAATGTGAACTGGAATCATTATTCGATTAATTTTGATTACTCGAACCTGAAATTGTATTTAACCATAAATGATGAGTTTCTTGAAATCAATGTAAGTTCATTAAGCCTGGTCCCCGGTACACACCGGTTGTGGTGGCAGTTTTTTACTGATGACAGGCTGGATGATCTGTTGGGTGACAGAACTCATTATACAGTCGAATATAGTGATTCAATTATCCACTATAAAAAGAACCTCCGCTGGTCAATCCTTTTAGATGCGGAAAAAGATATTGTTATCGTTCCCGGTCCGGGGGGGACGGTTTATTTTCCCAAGCCGACCAGCGGGAAGGTATATGCAGTGTATCAATAGGAGGTGTTATATGATATGCGGAAATATTCCCGGGGAAAAAAAGAATTACCTGGATAAAAAGTGTACAAAAGAAGAGCTTGATTCGATCAGGCTGATATCCACAAAAATATCCTGCTCCAGGCAGGCCGTTCATCCGTCCAACATATCTGAGGATTGTACGGAAAGACAGGCAGAACTTTTTGTGAAAGGGGCTATAAAAGCCCAGGCCGAAGCCATGTTTTTAGAGAATAACTGGTGGCAGTCTATGATAGCAAAATATAAGCTGCCTGAAAAAACTTACCTGAATTTCAAAGACGGATCATTTTATACGGTAAAGGAGTGATTCCCTGATGCGGTTGAATGGCGATGTAAGACCCAAAAATCACAGTATTCATCCCGGTGTCTGTTCCGGGGGGAATTGCCGGACCGAATTATCCATTGAAGGAGATGATACAGGATGCGGGAAAATATGGGTGTATGCTTCTTCCGGGTTTCCATATGAATGGACTTCCTTTGACAGAATTGCCTTTATTCCCAAAGGTGTTGATACGGCTTTTATTACTTATTTTTTAAACAGCTGGGTGAATTATGGCGGTTTTTATGAGGATTGCGGATATATAAAAGATGATGCTGATATCATCTATATAAAGGGAACTTTGAAAGACGGAACTTTCGACCAGCCTGCTTTCAGTCTGCCCCAGGAACATTATGATTCAACGTATCATCATATGTACCCCTGCATTGCTTTCTCCGGGGTCTCTATAATTGTAAGCCGGGTGGATATCAGAAATAACGGTGATGTTATTCCTGTTTATGGTTCGAATGAAAGGTTTCATTTAAGCGGGATACGGCTGCCGTTGGAAAAAACCTGGACAGCCCCGACATTATTGAACAGTTGGGCAGATTACGGTGGAGACTGGTCCCCGGCCGGGTATTGGAAAGATACTGATTCCGGGCTGGTGTTCTTACGGGGAGTCGTTGAAAGGGCTGCTACAGGGGCAAATGAGACTGTTATGTTTACCCTGCCTTCCGGTTATTATAATCCAACCTATCGTATGTTGATTGCTTCAATAGCTTATGATTCAATCGCCGGATATATATATGCCTGTATTGATATCAGGACAAATGGTGAGGTTGTTTTTTATTATGATGGTTCCGGGGATGTTACCTGGGCTGCCCTGGATGGGATTTCTTTTCCCACTGATACATCAGACTGGCGGGATATTCCGAAAATTTATCCCTGGGAAGATTACGGCGGTGATTATACGGTTCCGAAATACAGACGAATCAGGGATGCTGTAAATGTCATCGGGGTGATTAAGTCAGGAATAAGTAATTCTTATGCTTTGCATCTGCCTTTCCATGCAGATTATACCCGGCCGGATATTGTCCCTGATGAACATTACGTGAAACATGAAGATTTCATCGAGGCAAAAACATATGGAAATACAGGACGGATTGATAAAGGACTGACAGCTTTAAACTGGACAGATTATGAACCTGGTACTGATTTGAACATATTAAAAACCCATATGGATGACTTAAGGGCTGTCTGTAATGGCCAGGTCAGTTATGGGGGAGATAATTTTTCCTTTACTGATCCGGTGATTACTAAGTATGTGACAAAAATAAAGGCAGATCATATCCGTGAAATCAGGCAGGTGATTGATGATTCGGGTTTTTTCTCCCGGTGTAAAACCGGGTGTTCGACGTATTGCGGGGCTATGTGTTCCGCCCGGTGTACTTCAGGGTGTGATATTTCCTGTAACACCACCTGCTCCGGGTACTGCCAGGACGGGTGTTCCCTTTCCTGCAGGGATTCCTGTTCATATAACTGCCATACCACCTGTTCTTCATCATGCGGGTCCGGATGTTCCGGCACCTGTTCATTAAACAGCTGTTCCGGTACCTGTGCCGGTTCCAGTTGTTCAGGATCCTGTGGATCCTCCTGTTCGAAATCCTGCACTCCTTCCTGTTCCGGCTGGTGTTACGGCGGGTTTATGACTGATGCTTTCTGTACTGATAATTGCTGGACTACCCCCTGCGGAGATGTATGCTGGGAAGGGTGCAGCGGAACCTGTGCAACCGGATGTTTGAATAAATGTAAATCCTCCTGCCTTAATTCCTGTTATTCTTCCTGCAGTAATTATTGCCATGAAACCTGTTCTACCTCCTGCGGTGATATTTGTGATTCATCCTGCCAGAGTACCTGCTCGGAACACTGTTATTCCACCTGTGATACGGAATGCGGGTCAAACTGTACGGCGTCCTGCTCTACCGATTGTTCAGGCGGATGCCGGTTCAATTGTTACAGTTCCTGTTTGTCCGGGTGTTATTCATCCTGCGCGGATAGTTCACGGATCGGGGCCGATCCGGGGAGTTATTGATATGCTTGAACCAAGAAGAATGTTTGACGGAATGTCAGTCTCTTTTCATGTAACCGAGGACTGCAATCTCCGGTGCCGGTATTGCTATGAAGTGAATAAAAGAAAAAGAGACCTGCCCCTGGAATATGCAAAGCGGTTCATCGAACTTTTTATTGATGATCCTGATCCCATCGGAGTGAAGGATACAAAATGGTCATGGATACAGGAGCGGGGGATTATCATCGATTTCATCGGCGGGGATGCTTTGATGAGACCTGAACTCTGTGATGAGATTATCCGTTATTTTATGTTCTATTCTCATTTAAAAGATCACAGATGGAAAAACAGGTGGAGGGTCTGTATTTCCACAAACGGGACCTTATTCGGTAATAAGGCCGTACGGGATTTTCTTTATAAATACCGGGAGAATCTCTCCCTGGGGGTGAGTGTGGACGGCTGTCCGGAAATTCATAATTATAACCGGAGTAATTCAATGAATACCATCCTTGAATACTGGGATTTTTATATAAACCTGGTGGGGAGAGAGAATGCCAGTACCAAGGCAACACTCACCAATGAAAGTATTCCGTATCTTTACGAATCGGTGAGGTATCTTCATGAAGTGTTAGGACTCCATTATATAAGCATGAACTTCGTTTTCGACAAACAGGAAAGCAAAACGGATTTTGACGGGTTGAGCAGGCAGTTTGAAAAACTTATCAATTATGTATTGCTTCACAGAGACGACCTGTACCTGGGATTATTTGATAAACATCAAAGACGGGGATATCCCATGAACAAGCCGGATACAACCTGGTGCGGTTCCGGTGCCATGCCCTGTCTCGATGTGGATGGGAAAATTTATCCCTGTTTCAGGTTTGTTCCTCAAAACTACCGGCAGCCGGATATTAAACCGTTTATCGTCGGGGATATATGGGACGGATTTTATAAAAAGGAGAATTTTGAAATTATTAGACTTCAAAGCCGGGGGAAAATCAGCTGTGAAAAATGCCTGACGTGTGAGGTTGAAACTTCCTGCGCCTGGTGTATTGCCGGAGCGTATGGTGAGACAGGTGAATTTTTCAGACAAACCTACATTTGCGAAATAAATAAAATCCAGTCTTACTGGGCAAAAAAATATTGGGAGGTGCATGATGGCCTTAACTGATGAACAGGTGGAACAATTGCTTGCACGAATGGATGCTGACAGCAGGCAGATGACATTGTTGATTACCGAATTAAGAAAGATGTTCGGTATGAAAGGAGTATTCGCCAATTCCACACGATGGAAGCTGTTTACCTATGTGAACCAGAAAGCCCTGGAAAAAGACCTGGCACAAAGACACCCGGATGATATTGCCGTCTGGATAGCCGAGGCAAAAGACTATTTCGGTCCCATGCTTGAACGGGGAATTCCTGCTGTTGATAATTCCTTCATTTATCTGGTCTTTTCCGAGGGAGTGTTCAGTGATACCCAGGCTGATATGCCGGTAAACAGCGACTGTTTCAACATTATCTTCCGGAAAAACGGAAGTGCGGGTATTACAGATTTCTCCGTTTCAGAAGTCACTAAAAAGAATGGTGGTGCTTTAACCGGGGGAGAGAGAATAATCAGACTGGAATTGAATATTACGGGAACCCCGTCCGGGGTTGAGACAGTTGAGGTGATTCCGAAGTTAAATTCAATTTTTGATGCGGATGGCAGACCTGTGTCTTTTGAGAATACATCAGGAGAGATAGTTCTGTTCGGATAATGTTTTACAGGTTTTAATAAAAACCTGAAATAAATACCCCTGTCACCAGGGGAAAGGAGTAAGTATGGATTTTTTTTCATCAGTAGTAAATGTGTCCTTTGTTGGTGCCATTATTGTAATCATCGAGGTTATAAAGCAGGTACTTAAGAACAGAGGAAAAGAGGTATCCGGTGATACCTGGAAAATTGTGGTCCTTATTATCGGGGTTCCTATGGCAGTCATAATGTCCTTTATTGAAGGCTGGACCGGAGAAAGCATAATGCAGATTATATTCAATTTCATTTTAAAGTGTTTTCTCTATTCAGCTTCCGCTACTCTGATCTATCAGACCGGAAAATTAAGTATTGAGACATTATTTGCAAACACACGAAAACCGGAGAACGGTAAAGGACCCAAAAACAATATGAATAGCCGGGGAGAATAATGGAAACAATTGTTGAAATTATAGCCGGTATTGTAATCGGCATACTGGCAACCCTGGGAGTCATAAAAGTGATAAAAACCGGTAAAAAAGGTTTTATCTCAGATAAAGATTATGAAAAGATAAGAAAGGAGAAAGAGGATGAACTTGAAAACAAGTCTGCTTCTGATATTGTTAATGGTCTTGAGTCCTCAGATGATATCAGCAGAATCAAACGGGAATCAGACGACAGATTCGATGAAGAATACGGAAAACGAAAAGACCGAAAGCGGAGAACTTACCTGGACCGATTCGGAAGTTCAGGAACTGGTCGAGGAGATGAAAAAGATAAAGAATGAAGCTATTGACGAGGCTGTCAAAGAAGCGGTTATTCCTCTGATGGCTGATATAGAGGTTATGAAGATTAAAATCGGGGAAAGGGATGAAAGAATCACCGGCCTTGAAATGGAATTGGACACATTAAAATCACAAAACATTTTATATTCGGTATTGGCCGGAGCCGGGGGAATTGGAGTGGGATTCCTTATAGGTTATTTTATTTTTTCTTTTGCAGGAGGAAGATAATGGTACCGACAGTGCATGAAAATCAAATTTTAACCCAACAAAAGGGATTATTCAACTGGATTCTTGGTCTTTTTAAATTACCGGAAAGAGTCAATAAACTTATTGAAGAAGTCAACCGCCTTCGTGCATGGAGTGCTTACTGGATTATCTCTGCCGGCATCAACCGGTCTGTCTATTTTAGAAACTCTATCGGCAGAAACATCACTTACTGTAATGTGGCCGTTTATGATTTGTTGGATTGTATGTCAGAGGGAATCTGGCGTGTAAAGGTTCAGGTGGGAGCAAGTCTGAAAATAGATCAGTTTATGGGACAGGAAATCAGGGGATTTGATTTCGATATTTCACCTGTTATGAGAGAAAGAAATGTGAAGAATATCCTGTCATCTGCGATCCCGCTTGTGTATGACCAGGGAATTGAAGCTGCAAAGCAGGGAGAGATCAGAATGCTGACACAGGCTGAAGCGCAGGAAAAAGCGAATACCGGTGTACCTTCCATGATTATTTCGAAGAAGATAAATCATGTGGCTATTGCCTGCCCGAACTTCCAGTGGGATAATCACGTAAAAACCTGGATGCTGAAACCGTATGATCCGGAGAAAGGATGCTTTACGGGAAATGCGGGGTGGATAAATGATCTGATGTATATGTCCGATCCGAGAGGATTTGGCAGTTCCGACGGGAAGGGAGACGAAATTAAATATTTCGAGTTCAGATCGAGGACTACAGGCGAGTTTTTGACTTAAAAAGATAAGAGATATGAGTATACTCCGGTATGCTTTATATAAACAACCATCAAGGTTGAATCAATAATCAATAGATTCTCTTTACTGCAAACTGCAAACCATAAGAAGGCATTAAAAAAGGCAGGTACCGGAAAAGAAGTTGAAAAATATCTGGCGGCCGGATTAAATTATAATAGATTGTCTCCCGTGTATAAGATATGTTTAGAAAGAGATATCCCGAGAAAACACCGTCCGGAAAATATTTATTAAATAAAAAAATTCTTACTTTCATCAGTATAAAAACATCTAATATGCAAAAACCCAACCTTCAATTCCTTCAAATTCTATTTTATACCAATTACCTTGTATTGGATCTGTCAATGCAGGATCACGCCAAAAAGTCATATCACCTTCTTCTAAAATATTATAATTTTTCATTAAATACTTTTTTATATTTTTATTTTTTAAAATTGACAATTCATTATCATTTATTACTTTTATTATTTTAGATTTAAAATTTGGTTTTTCTCTTATTAAACCACAAAACTGTGAAAAATAAATTTTATCATTTTCATTATATTCCTTATTTCTCTGTTTATGTATCTTCGCACCTAAAGAAACAACTATAAGAAAAAAACAAAATAGTGGTAATTCAAAAACGATTATAGGTATATTTGATTTCATAAAAATGGGTATACTAAATAAAAAGAATATAATTACTGCGATTACTATAAAAAAAGGAATATCCGTTATCCTTAAATATTTTTTAATTCCTTTTCTCCGTATTTTATCCCATTTATTAATGTCAATCATTTACTCCTGCCTGCATTTCATCGATAATGAAATAATATATTCTTTCTCCCCCTTCACTTCCAAATATATTATAATAGTCTGTTGTATCAATATCAAGTCCTAGCATTGTTCCTCCAATTCCATGTTCAACTATTTTATAAGGTGCCAAGTCAATAAACTGTTGCTTCATAGTCTCTAATGGCTTAATTCCTTCTTCACTATCTATTTGTAGAGTAGTCTCTTTAATTGTATCAAAAGAACTACCTATTACATATATTGAAGTTCCGTAAAATAATGCAGTCAAAACATTCTGTGTAGTCTCATTCACTATTAAATAAGGACTTAGAGTTGCAGGCCCCATACCATAATTAGAAGTCAATGCATATCGAGTATGTGTAGCAAATGTTGTTGCCTTTTCACTTGCAAATCCAATCAAGCTTTCATTTGCTGCAACGATACAAGGAGTCAAAATCATTACAATTGCAGCTCGATCTATTGTAGCTGCAAGCTGATTTAATGATATTCTTCCACTTTCTTTTTTTTCGCCCTTTGCTATATCTGATATGATATTTATACCAGTACTCGTTGTTATACTTATTCCCCCAGATGTATAAGCTACAGTAGCAATATCGGCACCATGAGCTAAAGGAAATAACATGGCCATTTGACCAGTTAAACCTGTTTTAACAATTGTCCACTGTGCCTTATACGGTAAATAATAAGCAGCCTTATATGCACGTTTTTTAAGTTCAGCTAATTCTTGGGTTTGTTTTTTTGTTATGCGACCTGATTCAATTAATTCCTTTGTTTGTGGAGTTAATTCAACCTTCCCAACAGAATAACGATCTGTACTGCGAGGCAATAGAAAATGTAATGGAAAAAGCAGTAAATCTTGTATAAGTTTGGGTAGTTTTATTCCTTTATTTACATTATTATTCTCCAATCCCATTGGATCAGTCCAGATAAGAGGATTATTCACACAATACACATACCAATTCCACCCATCTTTTCAACGACCCCTGAAAACCAGTTAAATCGCCAATGCCTTTTTTCCCAAATTTATCCTGTCAAAGAACTAATCTCAAAA
>JAFGQK010000380.1 GCA_016935735.1 Spirochaetales bacterium
AGACCACCTGCGGAGCAGGTGGCTTTTTCTAAATCAAAAGAATATAAAAGGCATAGCCTTTAAATAAATATAATGAGGAGGAAATGGACCTTTTGATAATGAAAGGGTGTTAAAAATCGTTAAAAGCATACACCCTTACTGAAAAAAATAGTTTAACCGGGAGTCTCTCTGGCTTGAAGTCTGAATTATTTATCAGGTAATCATATAATTTATTTGTTTTATTACTTAAAAATAAACTATGAGAATCAATATACTGTTGCCAATAGGAGAAACTATTTATAAGTTCTTCTTCCGTTGCAGCAATCAAGAAGATATTTTCCGGCATATACCAGAGAAACCTGGGCAAATAACCTCTTTCAATATTATCAAGAATAATAAAATGTGTGTTTTTCTTATAATAAT
Source organism: Spirochaetales bacterium (assembly GCA_016935735.1). Taxonomy (GTDB): domain Bacteria; phylum Spirochaetota; class Spirochaetia; order SZUA-6; family JAFGRV01; genus JAFGRV01. The sequence goes on from JAFGQK010000380.1 coordinate 403, forward strand.
CTACCTTAAAACCTTTTAAATACATACCAAAAAAGGATTCGGCCAGTATTGAAATAATACCGGTGGAAATAACAATGATGAAAATAAGATTCAATACTTTTTTCTTACTTACAAACATCACAATTAAAAGTGCTATTAATGGATTAATGATTGAAAGATACCTTCCCGTCATTGCATGTTCCGGGGTAATAAAGCTTATATAAAGAAGAATATTATAAAGGAATATCCAGAGTAAAATGAAAATAAGATATTTTTTTTCACTTCCTGTTTTGTTTAAATATGCCATAAGTGATTTACGTTTTATCACGATAAGGGATATGAATGTGACAAAAAGAATAAGAAAAAGCAGGGATAAAATAAACATAATTGAGGTTTTATTTCTTATTCCCAACAGGAATCTATGGGGACTGAAAAAGACACCTATTGCACCCAGCCTGAAAAAAAATTCCTTCAATCCCCAGTTTCCTTCCCGGATTTGAGAAATTTTTTCCAGGTGCTTGAAACATTCCGGATGTATTATATAAAAGCAAAATAAACTGCATAGAAGAATGACAATAGATTGAACAATCTTTTTTCTTTTATCTTTTCTGCATTTCAATAATATCCAGATACCGCAACCAGCAATAATAAATACAAAATAATAGAAAGTCAGCATTCCCATGCATATCGAAAATCCGGATATAAAATAATTCCAGATACTGTTTTTTTCATTCCTCATGAATAGATAAATACTGTATATAAGAAGCAGTGAAAAGAAAATAAAAAGGGAATACTGTCTTGTAGTCATAAATGTATCGATTGTCGATGGTAAAAAACCCCAGATAATGATTGAAATGAATGCTTTCTCACGGCTGTTCAGCAACTGGAAGGTAAAACGATACAGGATTATCGCAGTCAATAATTCAATAAAAAAATTCAATATAAGACCGGTCCAGCCGTGGACGCCAAATACGGATATTAATAAATGCAGCAGCCAGAAGTAGAGTGGCGGGTGCAGATCATAATCAACAAGATCTGATTGAATCTTTTTAAAACAAAACATACACTGCTGTGTCCATAGTTTCTTCCATTCAGATACTAAAACCACTTTCCCATAAGGGGGTGTTTTATTTTTTACCACCTCATGATATGCTTCCTGGTTTCCTGTTGCACTGATAAACGCTATCACTTCATCGTGGATAATTTCCGTTTTTAAGAGAATACCGCAAATCCTTGTAAGCAGGAGAATGATAAAAAGGATTATAAATACCAAAGTTTTTTTGTGAAAGAATACATTCATTTAGTGCAAAATATTAACAATAATTTTAATAATTGCCAATGGTGAACTATATTTTTATAATAAAATAATAAAAGGCAGACCTTTTAATTACTTATTCCCTTTCAAAACCCCGGCGCATTTTTTGAAAATAATTCTCCGCATCCTCCTGGGTAAAGGTATCTTCTTCCTCATATACTTCGATAAGATCATCCGGTATTTCATCGATAAAAGGCGATATCTGAACATCGATTACTTTACCCTTTTTTCGTCTCTGCCTGCAGGCAGTAAGGAACAGGTACTTCTTTGCCCGGGTAATTGCCACATAAAAAAGCCGTCGTTCCTCTTCTATATTCGATGCATCTTCTTCTATGCTTCTTGTGTGGGGAATAATCGTCTCTTCCACCCCGGCGGTAAAAACAGCATCAAACTCCAATCCTTTTGCAGAATGAATGGTCATGAGGTTTACTTTATCCTCATCCTGGGTATTTTGATTATCATCATTGGTAAGGATGGTGATTCTATTCAGGTAGGAATAAAGACCCGGCTCCGGATTATCCGGATCATTCTCATAATCTGCCAGGGAATTGATAAGTCCTTCTACATTCATATACTTCCAGCGGGCGGTGTTCCCCTTTTTATGTTCCTGTACAAGGTGTCCCCAGTAATCAATATGCTCCACAAGACTTTTTAATGTGTCTGCCATTTTATTTCTAGAAAAGAATTTCTGCCTGTAATACTCGATCATCCCGGCAAAGTCGGAAAGTTCGGTATTTGCCTTTTTATTTATGTCTGCATCGGATGCATGACATATAGCCATTATGGCAGAATAGAGGGAACAGGATTTGTTTATTGCGACCTGGGTAATATACTGGATACTCTTTTTTCCAATGCCCCGCCTGGGTACATTGATGATACGTAAAAGATTCATGTCGTCGTCGGGATTTGCAATAATACGGAGATATGAAATAATATCCTTTACTTCCTTTCGCTGGAAAAAACTCATTCCCCCGGAAACTTTATAAGGGATATTTGCATAGACAAAGGCCTCTTCTATTGAGCGGGTAAGGCTGTTTGTCCTTACCAGGACCCCGAATTGGCTATAGGAATAACGATTTTTCATTTTCAGGGATTTGATCTGCTCTGCAATAAACTCCCCTTCGCATTTTTCATTATCATGAATGGAAAACTGCAGAAACTCACCGTCTTCGGTCCCTGTCCATAATTTTTTTTCTTTCCGGTTTTTATTATGGGCAATAAGATGGTTTGCTGCGAGAAGAATCTTTCCTGTTGAACGGTAATTCTGTTCGAGTTTTATTTCCTTATACCCGGGGAAATCCTGTTCAAATGTTAATATATTCCCGTAATTTGCACCACGCCATGAATAGATCGATTGATCATCATCACCGACCACACAGAGATTTTTTGTATGATAAGCGATCAGTTTTATAAACTCATACTGGATAAGAGAAGTATCCTGAAACTCATCTACCATAAAATAACTGTACCGGTCCCTGTATTTCTTGAGGATATCCGGATAACCTTTAAGAAGTTCGATGGGGAGGGTAATCAGATCATCAAAATCCACGGCATTGTACAGCTTCAGATGACTATTGTATTCACTGTAGAGGTCTTTGTACTGGTCGGTAAATGATGTCCAGCGTAAGCGTCCCATTTTTATACCGGAAAAAATATTGGATACTGCATAAAGATCAAGAGAATCGTTCTTAAAACCCGCTTCACGGGCAAGATCTTTAAGCAGTGTGACTTTATCCTGCTGATCGTATATGCTGAAATTCAGCCTGTATCCGAGTATATGAATGCATTCCCGTAGTATTTTTGAACCGAATGCATGAAAGGTAGAGATAGTAAGATTGCGTAAATTCCTGCCCACAAGATCCCGGACTCTTGTACTCATCTCCCGGGCTGCTTTATTGGTAAATGTTACCGCAAGGATCGATTTCTGGGGAATACCCTGTTGCAAGAGATATGCGATCCGGTAAATAATAACCCGGGTTTTCCCTGATCCTGCGCCGGCGAGTATTAATACAGGGCCATTATACATACGGACTGCTTCATACTGCCTGTCATTCAGGGAATTCTTAAAATCGATATCCATAGCCGGTTAATGAATTTGTTTTATGAATAATTTATACAGAAAACCGAAAACCTGTTCCCCGCCGAGGATAACTGTCGTTACAATAACTCCGGCAATAAATACCCCGAGTGTGACTGCCAGAATTGTCTTGAGTTTGGAAACACCTAAAATCCATGCCCCAAGCGCACCGGTGTATGCGCCGGTAATAGGAAGCGGGATCGCTACAAAAAGGGTGATGCCCAGCCATCCGTATTTTTCCACTTTGTCATGTATCTTTTTCCTTGTACGCTCCACGATCTTTTCAAAGAAATTTTGATACGCGGTCCATTTTATAAGGAGCTTATGAATTGTAGAAAGGAAAAAATAAACCAGTGGTCCTACAAACGCATTTGCCACCACACACATTATGAATGCCGGGATAATGGGGATCTGCGATTGAAAATATGCATAAGGAATTCCCCCCCTGAGTTCTGCTATTGGAAGAAGACAAAAAAACACTGGCATTGCATATTTCATGAATAATTCCATATATCATCCTTAATAATCGAGTAATTGATATATAATAACATTTTTTTAAAAAAAATCAACTAGTGTTTTGACCAGGATATTTAAACTTTATTGGATAATTAAGGGAAAAACACTTGAGCTTTGACCATTATGCCGGAATGTCAGACATGGTTATTATTGTAATAATTGATAATCAAAGCCGTTCTACAACTTCCTGTAATGTCGCTGCAATCTTTATCTTCTGCACATTTTTGCTTTGATTTATTTGCTAAGAGAGTGTTTATGTATTTTGAGAACTCATTCACGATTATCATACCAGCAGGAATCACTCTTTATATAATCCCAGTATCTGCTCTGCATAATCAATCAAGCTGTATTGAAGCGCTGCCGGTTCAATCACCTTTACCGCACCACCGAGACTTAAAAGCGTATTCCTGGCCTGCTCAAACGTATCAAACCATAATTCAAGGGGTTCCCAGTTTATCTTTTCCAGAAGGGGAGCTTTCTGGAGGATTCTGTAATCTCCATACTGAATAAACCGGGAAATCATATCTTTTAACGTATCCGGGACCAAAATCGTAACATGGAACCTTTTCAGATATGTACTCTTCCGGCAACACCATTCTTTCCAGAATAAAACCAGGTTGAAATCATCCGGATATACAAATCTCTCATCCATCAATGTAATATGAATCAGATTTTGTACATTAATGACATTTATTTTTTTCTCTGTTGCGTAAATCAGAAACCAGTTATTTGTTTTGGATACCAGGCCATACGGGGTTATATTACAGGTAATTTCAACAGGATTAAAAAATTTCAACAGGTAGGTAATCTCGCATTTCTGGTTGTTGATAATGGCCCTGTAAATCTGCTGCACAGAGGGAGCAGAGTGATGTGTGCCTGGCCAGGAAGCCGGATCAAAATATACCCTTCTTCCGGCAGAATAAAATTTTTCATGGGAATGAGGTAAAGCAGCTTGCAGTTTCAAAAAAGCGGATTTCAATTGAGTACTCATGCCGATATCCTGTAAAAAATGCGGAATATTTAAATGAAATAAAGCCTGTATCTCGTCTTTGTTTAAGCCGGTAAGATCTGTTTTGTAATGATCCAGGAGGTTATACCCGCCATCAGGCCCGGGTGATCCATAGACAGGGACATCGGAGATACTCAATGCATCGATATCACGGCAAATTGTCCGTTCAGAAACCTCGCATTCAGATGCAAGTTCTTTTGCTGTCAACGGACCTTTTGTCTGTAAAAGAATGACTATTGATAATAACCTGTCTGCCCTCATTTTTCCTCCTGTTTCTTAAATAATAGCATAAAATACTGACAATAGATGTCAGTATTTTATGCTATAAATAAATCAATAATCAAGGGTATATCAAGTATAATTGATATATCAATTTGGGGAATTATTCCCGTAAAAAAGAAAGGAAAATATATATGAAAATAACTGACATTCAGGAGAAGAAACTCGATCCTATCCATATAGCCGGTACTCACGCATACAGCGAATCACCGGAAACAGATGCATGGAATAAACTCTATGCCTGGGCTAAGCCGCTTGGTCTGCTTAATACGCCCGGAAGCCATAGAATCTTCGGCTTCAATAATCCCAATCCTTCTGCCGGGAGTACAAAGTATGGATATGAGTTCTGGATTACCATAGGACCGGAAATACATGTATCCGGGGACATTATTGTGAAAGATTTTCCCGGGGGACGATACCTCACGGCAAAGTGCAAACCCGGATGCGGGGAGGATATCGCCCTGGCCTGGAATGAACTGGCTGAATGGTTTGAAAACAGCAAGTATAAACATGCAAACCACCAGTGGCTGGAAGAACATATTTATACAGAACCTGTATATACCATTGAGTATCTTGAATTAATATTGTATCTGCCGGTTTCCGGTTAATTATCGAATTTACCTTAAACGCAATATAGTGTCTCTCACAGGGCACACAAAGGGCATAGAGAATTTTTTATTCCTCTGTACTACTCATCATTAAAATCCTGGTTTTTTGGCAAGATTTTTTGGCCGGATCCTTCCTGGATCTGATGTAGTTACAGGTCATAGAGCATTTCCTGCTTCTCTTGATTTGGGTTGTGGGCGTAGCCAACGCTGTGTGTGCTTTGTGATCTCTGTGAAAGATTTCTTACAAAAAAACCAGTTCTTAAAATCGCACCCATAAACATCTTTACAGAATAGTGATAATTTGATTTATTATAGGCAGATGCATGAATTTTCCATCTGTACAAATATTGTAGAATCTGTTATTGCAGAGTATGAAAAAATAGAACCCGGACCTGTACGATTACTCAAAGTACGGGTAGTTGTGGGAAAGCTTCATCAGATCGTACCGGAAACACTTCTTTCGGCTTATGAAGTTCTCACTAAAGGGACAATTGCAGAAAACTCTCAAATGGAAATAGAATTTGTCGATGTGTGTTGCCAATGTAATAAATGTTTATGGGAAGGTGAAATCGATTATCCCTTTTTCATCTGTAAAGAATGCGGATCAGGTGATATCGCTTTAATCCACGGGAAAGAGTTATACCTGAAAAATCTGGAAGTGGAGTATGATGAAACTGGATAATGTATAAAAGGAGTATGATATGAAAAATCAAATGATTAAAGTATACAAGGATTTGATGGGACAGAACTCACTCTGGGCAGAAAAAATCCGTTTGATCCTCAAGGAAAGCAAGGTGACAATGATTAATCTGATTGGTTCTCCGGGATGCGGGAAAACCTCCCTTCTTGAGAAAATGACAACCCTTTTCCCTGGCAAAAGGGATTTTGCCGTACTGGAAGGTGATGTGGAAACAACACATGACGCAGAACGGTTGAACGCCCTGGGAGTACCGGTAAGCCAGCTTCTTACAAGCGGTGCCTGCCACCTGGAAGCGAAAATGGTATACCATGCTCTCATAGATTTACCATTGCCCTCCCTTAAGCTGGTTATTGTGGAGAATGTGGGAAACCTTGTCTGTCCGGCAGAGTTTGATATCGGGGAACATGCAAAGGTCGCTGTATTAAGTGTAACAGAAGGAGAAGACAAACCGGTAAAATATCCCCTCCTCTTCCGGGAAGCAAAAGCAGTAGTACTTACAAAAATAGACCTTATTCCTCACCTGTCTTTTAACAAAGATGCCTGTTTAAATTATATTAAACAGGTAAACGGCACTGTTCCTGTATTTGAGATTTCTTCCTTGAGCGGGGATGGCGTTCACTCTCTTGTTGAATGGATTTATTCACTTTGAGTAAAAGTTCGTAAAAAAAATGATTCCTTCTGTGAATTACACACTGAATCTGATGCTTAATATATCACCATTCTGTACAATATACTCTTTTCCTTCAAGCCGCCATTTTCCGTTTTTCCTGACCCCCTCCTCACTGGAATATTCTATTAACGAATCAAAAGAAAAACACTCTGCCCGGATAAATCCACGGGCAAGATCAGAATGAATCACTCCTGCTGCATCCAGAGCAGTATCTCCCTTTTTAATGGTCCAGGCTCTTACTTCATCTTTTCCCACGGTAAAAAAACTCATATATCCAAGCAGATCAAAAGCAAAGGTAATAAGCCTTTGCCTGGCAGATTCAGGAATACCCATATGATCCATAAACTCTTTTGATTCTTCCGGTTCCAGTAAAGAAAGTTCCATTTCAACATTTCCTGCAAACTCAATAACATGGCTGGTTTGTTCGATTGTCTGTATTAACTCGTTATTCTTATTATAGCTTTGTTCATCGGAATTGAGGATGATAAAAAGCGGTTTTAATGTTAAGAATCTGAATCCGCTTAACATTTTTCTTTCTTCCGGGTTGAAACCGAGTGAGTGAATCGAATCATCTGCCGTCAGTACTTCATCTATTTTCTCCAGTAATTTCTGTTCTTTCAGAAGCACAGGGGTCGATTTTCCCCGCCTGATATCTGCCTGTATGCGTTCAAGTCGTTTTTCAATAATGACAAGATCGGACAGCACAAGTTCCGACCGGATGACTTCCATATCTTTCAGGGGATCCGGGGGTGATATGGTTGCATCCAGTATTTCGTTGGAGAAATTCCGTAACACCAGTGCTAAAGCATCACAATTCTTTATCAATTCCATTGATGCAGAAGAAAAAAGACCTTTCCCGGTATCAGATGACTTTAACCCGGTAAAATCAAGGAATCCGATTTTCCCATATGTGACTTTTTGCGGCTGATATATCTGTGCCAGGATTTCAATCCGGGTATCCGGGACATCCACCAGGGCAATATTCGGTTCCTTTTTCGTTTCATTATACATATCAAGGGATACATTGAATCCTGTTATTGCATTGTATATAGTGGTCTTTCCGCTTTTTTCAAGCCCGATAATTCCGATGTTCATTATCAAAAGGAAACCACCTCCTTGGGAGGTAGTCAATTTCCTCCTTATCATATTTATTTAAAGGCTATGCCTTCCAGATTCTTTTGATTTAGAAAAAGCCCAGCTCCGCAGGTCTTTTACTATTCTGTATCCTTTCTCTTATTGGGAGTCTGTTTATATACCATAGAAAGGAAAAGATCAATGAGTTTATTGATTTTATTTATTAATAATTTCATTCTAACGGTAAACTTTTGTTTATCAAGCTCTGTTCCTTTCCCTTGACAGGAAATACAAAAGCTTCTATATATATTCTTATACCAGGAAAATCCTGCTGTGAAAACCATTTCAATAAGGAGAGAATGAGATGAAAATCGTGCTTTTCGGTCCGCCTGGCGTAGGTAAAGGAACGTATGCCTCAAGTCTAAAAACTATCTATAATCTTGCTCATATTTCCACAGGTGATTTGTTCAGGGAAAATATAAAACACCAGACAGAACTTGGGAAAAAAGCAAAAGCGTTTATTGATGCCGGCAAGCTTGTCCCGGATGAAATTACCATTAGCATGCTCAAATACAGGATATCAGCGGATGATACGAAAAAGGGGTTTATGCTTGATGGCTTTCCAAGGACAATCCCACAGGCAGAAGCACTGGATACATTGATTGACGTGGATGCAGTTCTTAGTTTTGAAGCGGCAGAGCAGACAATCCTGAAAAGGGTGGAAGGAAGAAGAATTTGCAGGAAGTGTGGCATGATATATCATACAAAGAACAAACCTCCTCTGGAGGAAGGAGTTTGTGATACATGTGGGGGCGAAGTGTATCAGCGTGAGGATGAAAGACGTGATGTTTTTGAGATGAGAATCAAGGCATATAATGAACAAACAAGACCGCTTATTGGATATTATGATAAAAAAAACATTCTTTACAGGATTGATGCGAATACAGATATGAATAATCCGGAATTTCATGTTATTGACGACTGCCGGAAGATTCTTGATAAGTACCTTAGAAATTACAATCGTGACTCAACGAATGTTGAGGAGATAAAAGACAAAAAATAAAACTTTTTTCTTTCCGGCTATTATCGTATCAGCACATTCTTACCAGATTCATTTTTTTCCTTGACAACTCATAAAAAAAATTATATGATAAAGAACGATATAATAGAAAATAAAGACCCAAATAAATGACTGTTTTATGTAAAAAAAGGAGATATAGTGATGAGAATAAAAGTTTTGATTCTATCTATCGTTTTTTTTCTTCTCTTCTGTTCAACAATCTTGTGTGATCCCCAGCTTATTTCCGTTGGACAGCAATTCAGTGATACGAGTGGAAACCTCCTTCATGCTCATGGCGGTGGGATATGTAAATATAATGGGTATTATTACTGGTTTGGGGAAAACAGGGACGGCGATATCCTGGTTTCCTGCTACCGGTCAACCAATTTCAAGGACTGGGAATTTCGTAATCATATCTTGAGGCGTTCATCTCATTCAGAACTTTCCAATGCAAATATCGAACGGCCAAAGGTGATTTATAATCCTTCGACAAACCAGTTTGTTATGTGGGCACATAAAGAACTCACATCGGATTACAGCCAGGCAAGAGCTGCTGTTGCTGTCTGCAATACGATCGATGGAAATTATACCTGGCAGAGGAGTTTCCGTCCGCTTAATTACATGTCCCGGGATTGCACTGCGTTTGTAGATGACGATGGAAAGGCGTATTTTATTTCCGCGGCAAATGAAAATTATGATCTTCATATATACAGGCTTACCCCGGATTTTCTTGATGTGGAACAGCGTATCTATATTTTTGACGGGGATCACAGGGAAGCACCTGCAATTTTCAAGCATAATGGAAGATATTTTCTGGTGACAAGTGGTGCAACCGGCTGGGATCCGAACCAGGGGAAATACAGCACCTCGACCAGTCTTTCCGGTGGATGGTCCGGCTGGCAGAATTTCGGTAACAGTACCACCTATGATTCACAGTCTACTTATATTCAGCCTATCCAGGGATCCCGGACTACTTCATATCTCTATATGGGAGACCGGTGGGCCGGAGCCTGGGATGGACCTGTGAATGATTCAAGGTATGTCTGGCTTCCAATTAATCTTGATGCTTCGGACCGGATTTCCATTACCTATTCCGATACCATCACCATAGATACGGATACAGGCATTGTCACCAATGGACAGGTAATCATTGATCCGGACAATATTGCATATAATAAAGCAGCAACTGCTTCCAGTGAGGAATCAGGCAATGGCGCACAGAAAGGAAACGACGGTTCAACCGGGACACGGTGGTGTGTAAATAACGGTGATACCGGGCACTGGTGGAAAGTGGATCTGGGCCAGGAGTACACAGTCACAGAGGTCAAAGTCTATTTCGAGTTTGCCGACCAGTACGGTTACCTTATCGAGGGATCGACAGATAATACTATCTGGTCTACCCTGACAGATCAGAGGAATTCCACTTCCACGGCTCAGGAGAGGACCCATACAGTGAATGGTTTAGCACGGTATGTCCGAATTACCTATACGAGTCTGGCATCCGGCCGCTGGGCATCGCATTATGAGTTTTCCGTAAAAGGAAATACCGGGCAGATCACACCGGATCCGACTCCTGTTCCAACTCCAACTGTATCGGTTAATCCGGGAGACGTGAATGGGGATAACTCCATCGATATCGTGGACGCACTCTTAATAGCCCAGTATTATGTGGGGTTGAATCCGCAAAATTTTATTATTGAAAACGCAGATACCAATTGTGACGGAAGCATTACGATTGTAGATGCACTTTTAATAGCCCAGTATTATGTTGGACTTATATCCGGTTTTTGTCTTCCATAAAACAGGGAAAAATCCGGAAAATGCATAAGAAGATACATGAAGATTATTCTCTTACGTAGAATAAAAAAATATATAAGGAGGACTATTATGAGTTGCACATTATTAAAAAAGACAGGAATAATTATGGTAATACTGTTTCTCTGTATACCTCTATTCCTGGGTGCACAGGTATCGGTTGAACCGGATGACAATATTCAGGAAGATTATTGTCATGTTTATTTTTATCCCCATATAGTAAACCAGGAAGACCGCCTGGAAGATGGGTCCGGTTCATTTGGGACTCCCATACGGATCGAAGGAAATACCCTTCTCGTCTGGGTTGATCTGGAACCGGAGATGCGTTTCACCCATCCAACGAAGTATATCTTAATCTCGAATAAAGGCGTGCGGATAATCGATGGCGGGTGGTGGCCGGTATTGAACGGGAAAAAAATATTATATGGTGAAATGGAAAAATATGCCATTCTTACCCCATTTTCAATAGATAATGGTAACTATGATAATATAAATATTTATATTTATCCCCATGAACTGTATCCCTTTGACGAGCTTGTAGATGGTCCAACTGGTGATGAATTCAAAATTATAGACAATACCCTATTAATCTGGGTAGATTTGCTTCCCAGGGCATTTTTTACTCATCCAACTGCTTATATCTTAATTGCAAAAGAATATACCCGCGTGGAAAAAGGCGGGTGGTGGCCTGTGCTTAATGGCAGACGAATACTCTTTGGGGATATGAACAAACTTGGTGTGATATCTCCTTTTACATTGCTTGCCCAGCATATTGATACCGGGAAATAGATTATAAAATATTTTTGTACAAGGGGCTTTACGCCCCTTTTTTTATCTTAATCCTGCATAGTGCGTTCATCTATCCCTGAAAAGCTTCTATGACCCCAAACATATTATTTCACGGTAACGGGATTCCCGGGCATCATTGTTTAAACCTTAAGAGCTTAAGGAATAAATCATCAACATGATGCTTTTATGAAAATCCTGATAGGAATCCGGAGAATTTAAAAAAGGCAATTATTCAATAGGCACTAATTAAAAACAATTTACTTTAAGATGGGATTGAAATGAAAGATAAAAATAGTATACCTTTATACGTAACAGGATTCTTATCCTGATTTCTGTCGCATATCCCAGGAGGTCATTTATGAAGAAGAAACATACCTATATATACGGTAGTAGTGCTTTATTATTTTTCTCCATAATCTTTTTCTTTTCATGCAGTGGAACACCTGCGTCAAAGGAAAAAGCAGAGCTTAACAATACCATTCCTGTTGACCCGGCAATAACAACCGGAAAACTCGACAATGGACTCACCTATTATATAAGACAGAACAAGAATCCCGAAAACCGTGCCGAGCTGCGTCTTGCAGTAAGAGCAGGCTCAATACTTGAAGATGATAACCAGAAGGGTCTTGCCCATTTTCTTGAACATATGGCTTTTAATGGTACAAAAAGCTTTGAAAAGCAGGAAATCGTGAATTTTCTTGAATCCCTTGGGATGAGATTCGGCCCTGAACTGAATGCTTTTACAAGCTTTGATGAAACAATCTACCTTTTACAGATTCCTACGGAAGATCCGGAAATCCTTGATAAAGGTCTCAAGATCCTCTACGAATGGTCTCATGAAATGTTAATAGAAGAACAGGAGGTGGATAAAGAGAGAGGTGTTATTATCGAAGAGTGGAGACTGGGCCGGGGTGCAGAAACACGGATCCGGGACAAACAATTTCCGGTACTCTTCCAGGGTTCCATGTATGCAGAGAGAATGCCCATTGGCGATATCAAGGTAATAGAAAAAGCAAATGCAGCACAACTCCGGCGTTTTTATTCTGACTGGTACAGGCCTGATTTAATAGCTGTGCTGGCAGTAGGAGATTTTGATATGGTATGGATGGAAGAACATATACGTAAACTCTTTTCCGGGTTGCAGATGCCTGAAAATTCCAGGCCAAGAACGGAAATACACATCCCGGAACATGATGAAATACGGTATGCTATTGCAACCGACCCGGAAAAGACCATTTCGGAAGTAAAGGTATTTATGAAGTATCCTTATGAATACGAAGGGAAAGTCCGGGAATACAGGGAGAATATGGTTCAACACCTTTTTTTAAATATGCTTAATGAACGGTTAAATGAGATAACAAAAGACCCGAAAGCTCCATTTATCGATGCTTATATGGGGAGTGGGGGTATTATAGGAGACAAACAGCTTATTGTTATCGGTGCTAATGTAAAGGAAGGAAAAATACAGGAGTCCCTGGATGTACTTATCACCGAGGCAGAAAGGGCAGGGAGATTCGGATTTACCGCGGGTGAACTTGAAAGACAGAAAAAAAACACAATGGCATGGATCGAACAGGCTTACCATGAACGGGATAATGCTGAATCAAAGGACCTTATATCAGAATATATCCGTAATTTCCTTACGGGAGAATCCATACCGGGTATCACCTATGAATACAGGATGTACGAGAAGTACCTGCCCGGTATTAGTCTTAAAGAAGTAAATGATCTGACTCAAAAGTATATAACATATAAAAATACGGTTGTTATGGTGGGGGGACCGGAAAAGGAAGGATCGGCTATGCCGGATAAAAAAGAACTTGCCAGGGTATTGGAAGAGGTGAAAAGTAAAGAAATCCTCCCCTATATAGATACGGAAAAAGACAGGCCACTTATTACGGAAAGCCTCGAGCAAAAGAAGATCCTTTCCCGTACAGTAAACGAGGAAGTGGGACTCATTATGCTTACCCTGTCAAATGGGATAAAAGTGGTATTAAAACAGACTGATTTTAAGAACGATGAAATACTTTTCACTGCTTTTAGTCCAGGCGGGAATTCCCTGGTAAAGGAACCCCGGTATATTCCGGCTATTACTGCGGTGCCTGTAATTAAAGAAAGCGGTCTTGGTGATTTTACCCAGAATGAACTAGAAAAAAAATTAGCCGGTGAAAATGTGGAAGTGTCTCCCTGGATAAACGAACTTTATGAGGGAATACAGGGAAAATCGGTACCGGAAGACCTTGAAACCTGTTTTAAGCTGATTTATCTCTATTTTGTGGAGCCCAGAAAAGACCCTGATGCCTTTCTTGCTTACCGGGAACAGTGGAAAACAGAGATAGAGAACAAGTCATCATCACCGGATTCGGTATTCTGGGACACTGTCTGGTGGATTCTCTCACAGGAGAATTACCGCCGCCATCCATACACCCTGGAAACACTTAAGAAAATGGATATTGATGTCTCTTATGACTTTTACCTGGACAGATTTGGGGATGCAGGGGATTTTACCTTTTTCTTTGCCGGAGATTTCGAAGAAAAGGCAATTGAACCACTTATAAAAACATACCTTGCCAATCTCCCTTCTGCCGGGAGAATCGAAAACTGGCAGGACACGGGTATTGACCCGCCCAGGGGAGTCATGGTGAAAACCGTAAAAAAAGGACTCGAACCCAAAAGCCAGGTATTGATTGTATTTGCCGGTGAGACAGTGTGGTCGCCTGATAAAACCCTGGAGATGAATGCACTTGTTGAAATACTTAATATCCATCTCCGGGAAATAATCCGTGAACAGGAAGGGGGCACCTATGATATCTGGGCTTTTGGCGAACTCAAAAGGTTTCCAGATGAGGAATACGTTGTGTATATCGGTTTTGGCTGTGCCCCTGAAAAAGCAGAAAAATTAAGTTCTATGGTGCTTGAGGAAATAAAGCAGTTCATAGAAAAAGGTCCAAGTGAAAGCGAACTGGATAAAGTAAGAGAAATGCTTAAGCGGGAATACGAAACGAATATAAAGGAAAATAATTACTGGTTGCAGGCACTAAAGTTATATTATATGTATGGACTTGATCTTGAACGAATTCTTACCTTGCCTTCAAGGGTGGAATCCCTTGACCTTGTTACCTTAAAAAGTGCAGCAGCAGTATACCTTAATCTGTCTGATTACACACGGTTCGTGCTGCTTCCCGAAGGTGAGTGAAAGAACCGGAAAATCCGGCTTTTTTCACCGTTTTTTCATCTTTTTACTCAGATTTGATAGTGTAATTCCCGTGAGGTGGGAAGCAAACGTCTGCCTTTATATTTTTTGCATAAGATAACTTAAATATAATGTTTTTTTATTTATAAAGCGTTTATAAATTCGTGAATTTATTGTCCCGGCAAATTCCTGAAAAGAATCCAATAAAAAAGAAGGAATAAATTTTTTGAAATAGTTCATCCTGTTCTGACTGTCCAATTGTAATGCATTTATGATATTTCCGGTGATATCTCCATGTTGTATAAGTTTTAATTGAGAATCTTTTAATTGTGAGTGAAGAATGTCAATTTCATCTTTATCCCGCAAATCGGCAAATAAAAAATAACCTTTGAATTTTAATACCCGGCACACTTCATTAAGAAAATTTTTCATGGAACTGTAGCAATGCGAGGATTCAATATTCATAACAACATCAAAGGATTCTTGTTTAAAAGGAAGAAATTCTGCGTTTCCATTAACAAAAGAAATTAAAGAGGGGGAATAATTTTTATTGCAAAAATTTATTGCTTTTTGAGAAAGATCCATTCCAACAATAGATCTGGGTTCTAAATAACGGGAGATATAATCCACCCCACCGCCCCGGCCACTCCCGATTTCCAGAACATCCCTGTCTTTTAACAGGACACCCCTGGCGACATGATTATACAATTGTATAAAATACCGGTTGGATTCATCTCTTTTATCGAGCAGTAATGTTTGTGATTCGGCAGGGTCAGCAGCATACCCATAATTCATAAAAGACCAATCTCTTTTTTTATAAAAAGATGCCAGCAAGTGATAGAGTATTTTCCACAAGCGTGTTCTTAAATTAGGGAAACTTTTGCAAAAAAACAAAAAAAAATTATGAAGTATTGAATATCTTTTCATCCTGCCTCTCTTCCTCTTAATATCGATGTTCTACGGTTTTCAATCCTCTAATCGAAGATGAATACATACCATTATTATGTTTATTTTTAATAAAAATACAATATAAGAATATGAATAGTTGAGTTATAATTTATAATTTTTTTCGATCGGCAGCCCTTTTCCTTTCTTTCCGGGCAGAGAATCAACCGTACACCCTTAAGGGTTATTGACATAAACAAGTATTATATCTTACTATAGTGCATACAATCCGGCTTTAAAGGAGTACAACCAATTTTTAACAGGAAATAGTTATGGATGAAATGACGGAAAAAAATAAATTCCTATTAAATTCAGTGGAACTGGTAAATAAAAATAATAAAATAGACCTCGATCTGTATTTAAAATACAATGTAAAACGGGGTTTAAGAAACCAGGATGGTAGTGGCGTTTTAGTAGGACTTACAAAAATCGGTGATGTTCATGGTTATATTATCGATGAAAATGAGCTTGTTCCTGTGGAAGGCAGGTTACGGTACAGGGGAATTAGTATAGAAGATATTATAAAAGGATTTCAAAAAGAAAAGCGATTCGGTTTTGAAGAAACAAGTTATCTGCTTCTTTTTGGCCAACTCCCGATAAAAACAGAATTGGAGTATTTTACCAGATTTCTCGATGAAAACAGGATGCTTCCCAGCGGTTTTATAGAAAATATGATTTTAAAATCACCCAGTTCGGATATCATGAATAAATTGGCACGCTCTGTACTGGCTTTGTATTCGTATGATCCTCATGCCGAGGAAAGAAGTTTAAAGAATAATATATATCAATGTATTAAGTTGATCGCGCTTTTTCCCACAATGATTGCCTATGCATATCAGGCAAAATCACACTATTTTAACGGGAAAAGCCTGTTTATTCATAAACCGAAACCTCAGTTAAGTACTGCAGAGAATTTCCTTCATTTAATAAGGCATGACAGTACCTATACAAGACTCGAAGCAGAAGTCCTTGACCTTGCCCTGGTGTTACATGCAGAACATGGGGGGGGCAATAATTCAACATTTACCATACATGTTGTTTCATCTTCGGATACGGATATCTATTCGGTTATTGCAGCGGCAGTCGGATCGTTGAAGGGTTCACTGCACGGCGGTGCAAATATAAAAGTATTTGAAATGATGAAAGATATTATGAAAAATATAAAAGATTGGGAGGACCGGAACCAGATCGAACATTATCTGGAAAAAATCGTTCAGAAAAAGGCAGGAGATAAAAGCGGACTTATTTATGGAATGGGGCATGCTGTTTATACACTTTCTGATCCCCGGGCAGTTTTATTCAGGGAAAAGATAAGAGAACTGGCAGAAGAAAAAGGTTTGATGAATGAGTTCAAACTCTATACCCTGGTCGAGCAAATAGCCCCTGTGGTTTTAAAGAAAAATAAGAAATCGAAAAAACCCATAAGTCCGAATGTGGATTTTTATTCAGGTTTTGTTTATAATCTGCTGGATATCTCCCAGGAGCTTTACACCCCACTCTTTGCAATGGCCAGGATAGCAGGATGGTCAGCTCATAGAATAGAGGAACTGGTGAATAGCGGAAAAATAATAAGACCGGCTTATAAGCATATCACTTTAAAAAATGAATATATCCCCCTGGATAAAAGGGGGGCTGACAAACAAACGAATTTATAAAAAGGCTTATAATACTGCTTATCCCGTTTGTTTGTTGTTTTTACTTTACAAATACATAGACCTGTGGTATGATGTATAAAAAGGTAATTGATGGATTATAATTTTTTCCCGGTACTATACCGGTTTAGTTAATTCTACGATCTTAAAAGGAGATAAGTAATGATTAAAAAAAATGTAAAAAAACAACAAAAAAAATTCTACACGTTATTGCTTGTAATCATCTTTTTATGTACCGGACCGGTCATTATAGTACAGGCACAGGCTGTCAGAATAATGCCACTGGGGGATTCAATTACCGGTTCTCCGGGCTGCTGGCGTGCACTTCTCTGGGTTAATCTTATTAATAATGGTTATACCAATATCGATTTTGTCGGTACCCTGCCTCCCCAGGGTTGTGGTATAGATCATGATGGTGATAATGAAGGACATGGAGGAATCCTGGCAACAAATATGGCAGACCAGAATCAACTCTCCCCCTGGCTATCAGCCACAAATCCGGATATCGTATTAATGCATCTTGGTACAAATGACTGCTGGAGTAACAGGGATACCAACACAATTCTTAATGCATTCAGCAAACTGGTGGACCAGATGCGATCGAACAATCCAAACATGAAGATCCTTGTAGCAAAAATTATTCCAATGGATCCTTCCCGTTCCTGTTCGGAATGCAACAATAATGTAACTGCACTTAATAATGCCATTCCCGGCTGGGCAAGCGGAAAATCCACCTCCCAGTCTCCCATTACAGTGGTAGATCAAAACAGCGGCTTCAGTTATACTTCGGATACCTATGACGGGGTGCATCCGAA
Organism: Spirochaetales bacterium; assembly: GCA_016935735.1. Classification (GTDB taxonomy): domain Bacteria; phylum Spirochaetota; class Spirochaetia; order SZUA-6; family JAFGRV01; genus JAFGRV01. Next base: position 18,899 of record JAFGQK010000380.1, read on the forward strand.
CGATTCGGGAGATCAGAAGATAGCAGATAAATGGTATGCAGCACTGACACCGCTTTTATCCGGTGGTCCGACAGAAACCCCCTACCCTACACCAACCGCAACCCCGGTAACTGTTACCAACCCGTCTGTATTACATGGTGATGTTGATTCAAGCGGTTCGATCGATATTGTTGATGCGTTGTTAATCGCCCAGTATTATGTCGGCCTTGCTCCTGTCAACTTTAACGCTGCGGCAGCAGATGTAAACAGGGATGGTACTATTGATGTGATTGATGCATTAAGGGTTGCCCAATGCTATGTGGGTCTTATCCCGTGTGATTTTTAAGAGCTTTGTCTGAAATAATTTCAGACCTCGTGTAATTGAAATAAATGGAACGTGATAAAGAGATAGAGTGTTGTCTGGTTTTTAAGGATGTGTGTGGTTTTTGACGTTTTTAAAGTCTTAACCGCCAGAATGGCATAAAATGATGATCATAAACAGTGATTATCCCTTTCCCCGGTATTAAATGCTGTACAACTATCATTAATTGTCGCATATACTGACGCAGCATTAGACGGCTTTCTCTGGCTTCTTTTTCCCATTCTTTATACATTCGTTCCAATTCCTTCAAGACATCCTCTTTGTACTCATCTACCAGTTTAAAAAACACCACTATAAAAAACCGAACAATCTGCCCCAAACTAAAAAAATTCAAATCGTGGTGAATCAACTTCAACTTCCTGTACAGATCCTCGGAAACGTATGCATGCGTATGCACACGATCTTCCTTCCGGTCGGGAGACACATACTCGTACCGGCTCTCCCGCTGCTTCCCCCGGTCATGCTCCCGTTTTATGACTGGTACAAGCAATAGGAGAATTCTTACAATAATTCCGGAAATGTTATGCACATTACCCCAAACATTCAGTTCTTCCAGACGTATTTTCATACGGTGACCGATAACAAAATGAAATTCATGCAATTTTGGCATGCCCATTTTTTCCTCCTCACAGAAAAATATTCCTACAATATATAACGCCCCAAAATATCGTCCTGCATGCATAAAAAACGAGTTTTTTTATTTTTTTTTCTGTATTTCCCGGCTTTACGATTATTTTAAGAATCCAGAAATGCTGTTTTATTAGTTTTTTTTACCATTGCTTGAGGTCTGAATTTATCCTTTTTCCTTCATCCTTCATAATTCATCCGATGTTTTATTAGCTTTTTTTACCGTTGTACGAGGTCTGAATTTATAAAAAAAGGCTGATTTTTAATCAGCCTTTTTTAGAAGTACATTCCTGAAAAACATGCAGGGAAACGAACAAGTTATACTCATTTCATTCAGCTTACTTTTCTTCAAAGCTGTACTGATAACAGATTTTACCGCTTTATCTTTAGCAAAAACCGCTGACAAGACCAACATAATACTGTGCTATTAATAAAGCATCCACGATATCGATGGTGCCATTACAGTTTGTATCTGCATTTCCCGGGTCAAAATTTCCGGGGTTTAGCCCTACATAGTACTGGGCAACCAGGAGGGCATCGACAATATCAATAGAACCATCATTATTCACATCTCCAGGATTTCCATTCCCTGGTGTCGGTGTAATTTCCGGCGGATTGGTGGGAGTCGGTGTCGGATTTGCCCCGGCATAGAAAATATCCGGCTGGGGCGGAGTACCCATACCATCTCCCAGGTAATAACTGGTATGGGGAGGTTGATTATAGGCAACATTCTGCCATGCGATCCCGAGTCTGTAGACAGGATCATGCATAAGGGTATGAAAACGGTAGTTTGTGGGGGTTGTTGTGGTATATATCCGGAGACTGTTTCCTGCTTTCCATATCACTTCTTCCCGCCAGTCGCCCCAGATATCCACCTGGAGGCAGGGATTGGATTTTGTCCCGTTATTGGCAGAACATCCGCTGGCAGAAAGCAGGGTGCCCCCGTTATACTCGGTGATTGATGTACCGTCCAGGAGTTCACGGAGTAAATCCCCGTCCCACCATACGATATGGTTGGCTGAAGATGGAGAGCTGCCGGCACTCCCGTTTGAGCAACTCCGTAAACCGCTGGTTCCTCCCCAGCATTCCATGCCCCTGGTTGATGCAGTAAGATCTGCAGCGCATCCCCTTCCGACATCGGAGTTTCCTGTCTGCCAGATAATCTGGCCATTCCGGGCATCAAGCAGGGCAGAACCCGGCGTATTATCCCCTTCATGAATACCCCATACTTCAAGACCCGATCTATCCGGATTTATATCACTGACATGCATTGCATCACCATGTCCAAGGCCTGTATTCCACAGTCCGCTCCCATTATCATCGATTGCACATGCACCGTAAATTATTTCATCCCGCCCGTCATTATCAACATCTGCAACACTTAAATTATGGTTACCCTGGCCTTCGTATGAGCTGTATCCATTGTTACTGTCAAAGGTCCAACGGTGTGACAGGCTCCCATTTCTGAAATCCCAGGCAGCAAGAACAACCCTTGTATAATATCCCCGGCACATGACAAGGCTTGGTCTGGTCCCGTCAAGATATGCAATACAGGCAAGAAAACGGTCGACCCTGTTTCCGTAGCTGTCCCCCCAGCTTGAAACATTTCCCCTGGCAGGAATATAATCTACCGTAGAGAGTGCCCTTCCTGTCTGGCCGTCAAAGACAGTCAGAAATTCCGGACCATCGAGGATATATCCCTCGGAATTCACATAATTGGCATTTGCATTCCCGATGACATTCCCCTGTCCGTCCTTTGTCCCGTCTGCTGTTTTACACGCAACCTCTGCCCTGCCGTCACCATCAAGATCGTAGACCATGAATTGTGTATAATGAGCCCCGGCCCGGATATTTCTTCCCAGGTTGATACTCCACATCCGGCTCCCGTTTAATTTATATGCATCAAGAATCACCGGATCGGTGACACCGGACTGGGAATTATCCTTTGCATTGGTGGGATCAACTTTAAGGACAATCTCGTACTCACCGTCCCCGTCAAGATCCCCGACACTTGCATCATTTGCCTCGTATCCGGATGGGATGGTCACGGAAAAAGAGAGGTAATTGGTGGAAAGCACCCGCGCATTTTCGCTTGCACCCTGTTCCTGACCATTTATCACTGCCCTTACCGTATATGTCCCGCTCCCCCCGCTTGAATCCTGGTAGCATGTTGCATTGGTAACAGGTGATGAATTGAGCTTTGCAGAACCTTTATATATATTGAAACCTGTATCCGGGGACTCATCACCCAGGAGCCGCCAGCTTAAAAAATACCCGCCCCCGGAACTGACTGCGACCAGTCCCCGGTTGAGTCTTTCCGCTTGACGCTGGGCACCAGCCGGTCCGGCAATAAAAAAAATCATTGCCAATGCTATAGCGAATAGTGAAAAGCATTTTCCTTTTTTCATATACTACTCCTCTGTTTTTTGGATTTTTAAAAAATTATCATATCTTCCTGTTTTTTACCTTTCCCCTGCGTTAACGTTTGTTATTCTTTTATATCCAGAGTATCAAAAACATGAATAAACACAATAAGCAAATCCCTTATTTTTAATTGGCGGATAATCCCATGACATTATAGGGGAAAAAACCGGTTTAGTTCAGTACAAAATATCAGACTGGTAAAGAATTTTTATTTTAGTAAAGTTTTTATATTTTTCTCCCTGTCCGTTTCCCATTTTCCTCCATTCCTTTATGGTTCTTCCCTTACGTTATATTATATTATACAGTTATTGAACAGAAAAGAAACCGGTAAATGCATAGTAGAATTCCGGTGGGAATTATAGAATAATCTCTCATTTCAATTTTAACCGGATAACGTTCCATGAAAGTGGGGGCAGGACTGATTCAAGACTGTTGTTCTCTATGCGTGTTGTCTTGATTGTACCGGGGACGACCCGGGCCGGGGTATTCCTGCTGTTTACTGCCCCGGGATCCTGATGTGAAAGCACGATATGTTCCCGGAAACGGCATTCCCCGAAGCCTTTTATCTTTGCCTTAAGAACAAGCTCCTCATCCGGACTCCTGTTTACACAAAACAGGGTGAGTTCCTTTTCCTCCTGCTTAAATACTGCAACCGCTTCGAGGAAAGGGACATCACCAAGACCGGGATTATCGTAGACCGGAGATTCTATAATGGTTGTGAGGACTTCACCACGTCCATACAGGGATGCATGGAAAAAGGGATAGAAAATCGTCTGTTTCCAGGCCGGACCATTGTTTTCTGTCATAATTGGTGCAATCGTGTTGACAAGCTGGGCAAGGCAGGCCATGCGTACCCTGTCTGCATGACGCATGAGTACAATAAGAAAGCATCCGACAACAAGGGCATCTTCAAGGGTATATATATCATGAAGCAGCCGTGGTCCTGTTGACCAGGGTTTGATATGGGTATCTTCATCAAGGGAATGATACCAGACATTCCATTCATCCACGGAAAGCATCAATTGTTTTTTGCTGCGGACTTTTGCCTGAACATAATCCGCAGTATTTATCACAGTACGGATATACCGATCCAGGTTAACGGATTCAGCCAGAAAACCTGGCGAATCGTTCCCGTGCTTTCTTGCATAGGTGTGGAGGGAGACATAATCAACATGTTCGTAACAGAGTTCAAGCACTGTTGCTTCCCATTCGGGAAATGTCTGCATTCCGGGACCAGAGCTTCCGCATGCCACCAGTTCCAGCCCGGGATCGAATAATTTCAAGGCCTTCCCAACCCCGGCTGCAAGTTTTCCATAATCATGTGCAGTCTTGAAACCGATCTGCCATGGCCCATCCATCTCATTCCCCAGGCACCAGACCTTAATCCCATATGGTTCAGGAATACCATGTGAGCGGCGGAGATCACTCCACCAGGTGCCGGAAGGGTGATTGCAGTAGTCAACAAGGTTTATTGCATCATCGATACCGCGGGTACCCAGGTTCATTGCCATCATCACGTCACTTCCCGCTTTTTTTGACCACCGGAGAAATTCATTAAGCCCGAAGGTATTGGGTTCTATGGATCGCCATGCAAGATCGGGCTTTCTAGGCCTGTTTTCTACCGGGCCGATACTATCTTCCCAGTGAAGGGCAGATACGAAATTCCCCCCCGGATACCTGATAATGGGCACACCTAATTCCCGTACCATCGCAAGGACATCCGTTCTGAATCCATCTTCATCGGCAGATGGGTGACCGGGTTCATAAATCCCGCCGTAAATTGCACGGCCAAGGTGTTCGATAAAGGCGCCGAAAAGACGGTCATCGATCCGTGCTTTTACTAATTCCCTGTAGAGGGTAATGTTTGCATGTATCATATCGATTATCCTTTTATTACCTGTTTCAGACACTTCCATAGTATCGTATAAAACCATCCGTTGCAAGGGTGAAAGTTTACAGGGGGGGAATTCGAAAACAGGCAAAACTGCTTGACATAAAAAATAGAACCACTGAATACACGGAAAACACTGAATGAAGAAGAAGAGCTATAATATTACTCGTTCAATCTGTAAAT
>JAFGQK010000381.1 GCA_016935735.1 Spirochaetales bacterium
AATCTTGTTAAAATAACAAGATTTTAAGCAAAATAGATAAACGTTGGCCGCCAGGTTAAATAGACCAGTATCATTAAAAGAAACCTGAATAACTCATTATTTGGGTTGTGGGCGTAGCCAACGTTATGAAAATAAATCAAGAAAAAAGTTCTTTGCCAGAAGCAGATATGGTATTTGGAATTCTTCCAATAATTCGACTACCTCTGGTTTACAAGGACCTGTAGAGATAGTAAAAAGGAGTACATTATGAATAAAAAAATCAACTTTTATTTTGTTATCCACATTTGCATTATTATTCTGTTTTTTGCATGCTCCGGTAAACAGATAAACGGACTCCCCATTAAATTTGAAACAGAAACCTATAATTTCGGTGAAGTACCCGAGGGAAAAGCCGTTGAATACACATATGTATTCAAAAATACCGGGAAAGAGATAATCGCCATTACTGAGGTCCGTCCTTCGTGCGGATGTACACTTACAGGGGACTATGACCGTGAAGTACAGCCCGGGGCTTCCGGGAAAATTCCCGTCATATTAAGAACATCCGGTTACCAGGGGAAAATTTCAAAAACGATCAAGGTTTCTACAAATGTTCCCGGGAAGGAAGTAATCGTTCTTACTCTGGAAGGATCTGTGCGTACGGCAATAACTATAGAGCCGAGGGCTCTCTGGCTTGGTGAGATAAAACCTTCGGCAACTTCTTTGAACGGCTTTTTTACCATAAAAAATAATTCCAAAGACCCGTTAAAAATTACAAAAATTACCCCTCCCCATGAGCGGGTAACTGTTACCATTACAACAGTAAAACAAGATCAGGAATACAAGATCACTATTACGGTGCATCCCCCCTTTGGAGAAGGAAGGGTATACGAAGCAATTATTGTTGAAACAAACAACCCGGATAAACCCTCATTTACCGTACAATACTCATATAATGTAAAAGCAGAACTCTCTGTATATCCTCAGGTTATTTTCATTGAACCGGGAATAGCAGAGGAGAAATTTGAACGTCTGGTGATAATTGAAAATTCTTTACCGGAACCAGTGAAAATTATAAATCCCCAGATAATGGGAGGAACCCTGGATTTCGAGATTGAACAGCTTAGCCCGGGGAAGTACTATCAGATAAAATTATTATTCCCTAAGGGATTTACAATGACCGGCAAACAAATGCTCGTACTCTCTTTTCAGGTGGAAAGTACCCTGGGGACAGATGTGTATAATATTGCAATAAAGCCGTCCCGTTAAACATTATACCTGTTTCATTTTTCGAGAATTGGCCAGGAAATACCCTTTTATTTTGTTTTTTTCTGTCTTTCCTTTTTCACCTGGAAATTCAGAACATACCTGGCAATCTTGATTTTATCGCCATCGGAGAGTTTTGCAGAGTCCTTGATTCTTGAACCATTCAGGTAAACACCATTCGTTGATTTTTCGTCTGTAATAACAAAATTATTTTTTACCCATTTTATCGTGGCATGGACATCGGAAACCGTTTTCATGTCCAGGCGTATATCATTTTTTACCAGTCTGCCAATGGAAAATTTTTTTCTCTTTTCAAGGATATATGGTTTTTTTCTTAACGATGTTACAATTCTGTATTCTGTTTTCTCAACGGGCTGTAAATATTTTGGTGTTTTTTTTGAAATAGTTGTTTTCGTACTCATATAATCTCCTTATTGTATATTTATTTCTCCAAATTATAAAAGATTATACAGGTAAAATCAACTTTTAATCTTAAAATAAAAAGAACATAGCTCCGCAAATTATTTAATGGAAGAAAAGGGAAATCACCGATTACACAAAATTACACAGAAATAGATAGAAAAATCTGTGTAATCGTGATATAGTCCAATCTGCGAAATCGGTGGTTTCATCTCTTTATTGTGGAAAATCGAAATTCCTGGACAATTAATTAAAAGAGCCGGTTTTGATAAACAATGATAAATGAAATAATAATGCCCGAAAGCCATGTAAGTACGGCAAATACCTTTATGGCGACACTCATTATTTTAAGAAAGGCATAATGAGATCCATTATCCTCTCTTTTCCTGGTGTTCATTGCAATTTCCCTTACCGCAAGGGGCATATCCGATGCGGCAAAGGTAAATATTCCCAAAAGCGTTGAAAATAAAAATACAGCTACCCCATAGATAATTATTGGCATGTCCTGCCTCCTGTTATCTTAATTCCTTTCTTTTGTTATAATCTAACACACATTATTTGTCAAGGAGTTTTTTTATTCGAGAAATTTCGATAATTGTCTTGCCGCCTTGCCCCTGTGTGATAGTTTGTCTTTCTCATGATCGCCGATCTGGGCAGCTGTTTTTCCATATCCGGGAATATAAAAGACAGGATCGTATCCGAATCCGTTTGTCCCCGCGGGACCCTGCGCAATCTCTCCGCAAAATATCTCCTGTGCAACATAAAAACGGTACGTATCCAGGAAAAGAACCATACAACAGACAAAAAAAGCACGGCGGTTCGATATGTTCTGCATTCGTGAAAGGAGCAAGTCATTTCTTTCCGGGGAAGTAAGTTTTTTCACGCTGGCATCTGACCCATACCGGGCAGAAAAAACCCCGGGCTCCCCATTAAGGGCTTCGACACAAAGGCCGGAATCATCTGCTATGACAGGTATTTTTACGAGTTTATAAAGCTCATTTGCCTTTCCGAAAGCATTTTCTAAAAAACTCACTCCATTTTCATTATATTCAAAATCAATTCCCCTTTCCGCTGGTAATATAATTGTATGATTCTTTAATAAACGGGAGAATTCCCGTGCTTTACCCGGATTATTTGATGCAAGTATGATTTCCATGTAATCAAGCATACTGTTTTTTTTGTTGTTTATAAACCCTTTTAAGTTTTTTTCTAAGCCTTAAAAAAAGAGAATCAATGGTTCCTTTTGGAACATTAAAGAGTGCTGCTATTTTTCTATGAGTCGGTGCAAGACGAATTCTGGATATAATATCCATTGCAGTTTTCATAGTTTCTCTGGCCCTTTCTATTTTTTCTTTTAACCTCGCTTTTTGCCGTTTATCTGTCTCATTATTCAACTGTTTTTCAAAAAATTTCAGACGCCAGAAAGCCCTGTTCCGTCTAGCCCGGAACCGTGCAAGACGTTGAAACTGACAGGAGAGTGAATCTTTTAATTTTTCCACAATTTCTATAAGCCAGTAGTAATCATACCCTGTGATATTGGAAATAAAAGAAATGTCTTCAAGGTCAAGATCTTTTGCTTTCTTGAGTATAAAGAGTAAAAATTGCTTTTTTCCGGCTTCATTCTTCATTTTTCCATTCCTATTAATCATAAAAATATCCGCAAGAGTTGAATCTTCAACAATCTGCAGGTAGATTTTTAAAACAGAGTTGCCTTTTTGTTCCGGTTCCCAGAAATCATACAGGGCAGATGTTTTCCATGTATGATTGAATACACTCTGTTTATTCAAATAAGCTTTCAGCTTCCAGAAAAGCACTGAATTAAAATAGGTTTCAAAAGTACTCCCGGCATTTTTATAAGTCTGTGCAATCTTTTTTAATTTCGGAATAAAAAAAAGATAAAAATTACCACAGTCATCATCCGAAAGACCATATTTTGCCTTTGGGTACCTGTAGATCTTCAGACATAAATCATCAAGTAATGTACAAAAGCCTTTTCCTGTTCTCTGGAAATCCAATACCCTTTCTGTCAATGTTTTTTCATAATAACAAAGATTCATTCATTTCCTCCACATATGTCGTTTATTCATTTTGATGATTTAGAAAGCAAATGTTATGCCAGATTTGAAGGCAAAACAGGGGAGGAATTTACATTTATTTACATTTTTTCAGGATATGCTTTAGTGACTCTTTACTAATTTCTTTAATAATTTACTTGCCTGGGTTGAAAAAGAATCAAAAGGTCTCATATTGATAACCTTTTTGTAATAATACACTGCTTTTTGATATTCTTTCATTGTCGCATGGTTTTTCCCAAGGTATAAGAATGCTTCTTTTACACAATTATGATACGGAGCTTTTTGTATAAAATCATTATAGTATTTATTCGATTGTTTATAATTTTTTAGCCGTGCATAGCATTGACCAAGTTGAAACATGGACTCTTCTATGTATTTTAACCAGCGTTCCCTTTTTATATTTGAAAGTTCAAGAAGTGACTTGTATATTGTAATAGCTTTTTCTATCTGATTAGCAGCAATAGCGCTTAATCCTTCATAAAATTTTGTCTCTACATCCACGAAATCTGCATTTTTATCATCTTCATTATCGTGTGATTGAATTTTCTCCGGTTCCATGGATTCTGCCGGAATCCTTACATAATTTGCTATACTCTTTAATATAGCCTCGGAAGTGACAGGAAAGGGAAGTGCCTGCTGAATACCATATGACATTGCCTGCTTGAGGTTCAGGATATCCCTGGAATCATAAAGTACAATAATGGGGAGATACTTGTATTTATCCCTGATCTTTCTTATTGCATCGACCCCATTCAGATGATCTATGGATATATTTACCAGGAGCAGACTGTAAACATCGTTTTTCAATTTGGTAATAGCCTCGAAACCGCCGATTACCTCTGTAATGTTCAGATGATTACCCAGATCCCTTTTCCACGGACTGGAAAAAGAGGTGGATGTATCCATAACAAGTATATTTAATTTCACTGCTTATCTCGATTCTGTGTATATTCAGTATAACTAAAAAAAACATAACACAAAGTGTGGCAATAGTCAAGATGGAGTAACAACTTCCAGGAATTCTAAATTTAAAACCACAGATTTCATCGATTTCTCAGATTAAGAATAAATTTAGCTAATTTCACAGATTTTCCTGAAATAATATGTGGAAATCTATAAAAATCTTGACAGATATGTTCCAATAATGATAAAACAAAACACCATACCGCACGATGGAGGTTATATGACTGTAAAAAAACAGGCAAACCGAGAAGAACTCCCTGTTAAAATGACATGGGATTTAACAAGGATATATACTTCGGATGAAGCATGGGAAGAGGATTTTAAAAAAATAGATGAAATAATCAGGCCGTTTCAGGATTTTAAAGGAAAACTTAAAACCTCATCAACAATCCTTATAGAGTGTTTAAAGGCAAGTGATGAGACGAAAAGGTTCATGGAAAAGCTTTACACCTATGCTAACCTGAAAAGCGATGAAGATAAGGGGAATTCACACTACCAGGCAATGCTGGATAAGATTACAAGCCAGTATTTCAACATGAAGGCAGCACTATCCTGGATTCATCCTGAAATTATCGCAATTGATGATGACATAATAAGTGAGTTTTTAAAAGACAGGGAACATAAGTTTTACCAGTTTGTCCTGGAAAAATTACGGAGAAACAAACCACATACATTATCTGAAAGCGAAGAAAGAATTCTGGCAATGCTGGCTGAAATTTCAAATGTTCCCTATAAAACTTTTTCCATGCTCAACAATGCAGACATACGGTTTCCCGAGGTCCCGGATGGAGAAGGGGGTATGGTGGAAATGAGTCATGCACTTTATTCAAAACTCCGGGAAAACAAGGACAGAGTTGTCCGTAAAAAGGCGTTTGATGCAATGTACGATACATACGGGGGTTTTAAGAATACACTTTCTGCAACGATCGATGGTGCGGTAAAGTCGGGAGTTATCAATTCACGGATAAGGAACCATGCTTCTGCATTACAGGCGAATCTTTTCCCGGATAATATCGAAAAATCAGTGTATGAAAATCTTATCCGGGTTGTAGAAGAAAATCTTTCTCTTTTTCACCGCTATGTGGATTTAAGAAAAAGGATTCTTAAGCTTGATGATCTTGATATGTATGATCTGTATGTCCCCCTGGTAAAGGAACTCGATATAAAAGTATCATGGGAACAGGCATGTGAATGGGCAGGCGCCTGTATTAAACCGCTGGGCCCTGAATATGAATCCGTTTTAAACCGTGCATTTTCAGAACGGTGGATAGACATTTTAGAATGCCGGGGAAAACGGTCTGGTGCTTATTCCGGGGGTTGTTATGATACAAATCCGTATATTCTCTTAAACTACAATGAAACACTGGACAGCGTGTTTACCCTTGTCCACGAGCTGGGGCACTCCATGCACTCGTATTTCTCGAACTCAACACAGGAATACTGTTACAGCGATTACTCGATATTTGTTGCCGAAGTCGCATCAACCACCAATGAATTTCTATTAACGGAGTATCTTTTAAAGACAACTAATGATCACCGTTTTACATTGTACCTGCTGAATCACTTGTGTGATGGGTTTAAAGGAACAGTATTCAGGCAGGTACAGTTTGCCGAATTTGAAAAAGCGATATATGAAAAGGCAGAGGCAAATATTCCCCTTACGGTGGATGAATTAAACAGGACGTATTATGCTATTAATAAAAAATATTACGGCCCCGCCATAACAGCGGATAAAAAAATAGAATTGGAATGGGCATGTATTCCCCATTTTTATTATAACTTTTATGTTTATAAATATGCCACGGGGTTTTCCGCAGCGGCGTGTCTTTCTGCAGATATTTTATCCGGGGATCAGAAAAAGGTTGCTGCATACATCGAATTCCTGAAATCAGGATCCAGTAAATACCCCCTGGAAATACTGAAGGATACAGGGGTGGATCTTACAACAACAGCCCCGATACTGCAGGGACTTAAAAAGTTTGAACAAACCCTGGATGAACTGGAAGAACTCCTGTAATTATAATAGGATTATTCCATCAACCCCTTTACTATTTCAAATTCTTCTACCAGGATCTCATGCATATTTATACTCTTTTTGGCTTGTGGACCTTCTAAAAATAAGGCCGCCCTGTTAATAACAATCTCTGCCTCATCTATCCTGTTGTGAAGAAGATAAAAATATGCAAGTTCGCAGCACGCTTTAAGGGATATCATGTTATTTGTATTTCTTGCTATAATGTTATTAAGAATCGTTTCCACCTGTTCGTCATTTTCATCATTCTCATCAAATATATAAAGATGTGCCAGATCGGTATATTGTCTTGTTTCAGAAAGATCCTTTTCCCTGCGCAGTGAATAAAGATCGGATGTATGTATGAGTTTTGAATCCATTACATAATAAAGAACCGATACACACCGTTTCCATTCCTCTTTGGGCATATCAAGGGGAATCAGGACATCTGCACCCTGGTCGTAATTTGTGTTTAAATGAAGGATGAGTTTCCCGGTATCAAATTCCGTGAAAAAGACAAAGGAAAGCTTATCCACATTCAGATACTTTTTTATGATAAAGTTTACCTGGGATCCGGGCAGGATTTCCTTATAGATGGTCTTGAAAATATCCTTGCGTTCATCAAGCGGGATGAGTGATGTCAGGTCAAAATCGCTGAAAATAAATGAGTAAAATGAATGGACAAATGAAAATATATTAATATGGTAATCTTTAGCAGTTTTTAAAGGGAACACTTCGATATAATAAGGTCTTTCCGGGGATGGTGTGGGAACAGGTGTGGGAACCGGTGTAGGTACAGGTGTTTCTATAACCGGTTCTTTCACCGGCTCCGGCGGTGGGGTTTTGCATCCTGCTGAAAAAAGAAACAGGCCTATTATCCCGGCTGCATAAAAGATCTTTTTCATAGACTCTCCTTCCTTCTTAAATGTCGGCGGTTTTGTGCTTTATATCCACCCCCCCATCATTGACAAATCATAAAAAAATGAAAATACTTTAATAACCGTAAAAAGAGAAATAACAGAATGGAAGGTGGAAGAGGCAGGGAAGCAGGAAAAATAAAAGGGAAACCACCGATTACACAGAAATAGATAGAAAAATCTGCGATCGGTGTAATCGGTGGTTTCATCTCTTTATTGTAGAAAATCGAAATTCCTGGACAATAAATTAATTCTTGAGCCTCTCTTAATAATACTTCTTCTTTATTTTCGTTAACAACTCGTTAAACTCTATACCACTCATCGTCTTATAGGGGAGAAAGTGGATGCCATTCGGGAGTTCCATTATCTCGTTCTCCACCAGAACGAGTACGGCATTAAAAAAATAATCCGTAACCTGGACATCCGGAACAGGAGAGGCCAGTTCATTACCCTCATACTGCTTCTTATATTTTACTTTCAGATCCGGGTTATTTTCCAGATACGACACAACACTTAAAAGAAAATAAGCGACATCCTTCCTGGCACATATTTCTTCCGTATTCTTTATTGATTCATGAACATATCCGTATGTCTTTAAGGCATCTAAAAGCGATTCAGGATTCTTATTTTTGTCCGCCGTTATATGAGTCAGGAAGTCCGTCTGCATGAGTGTCAGACGAATAACATGGGAAAAAGAAACAATTTCCGTATCAAGCAAATCCTTCGAATCGGCATTCGGATTTTCCATTAATTGATATGCGAGTTCCCTGTCCTTCATATAATACTCTTTGTATTTCCGGTGCAAAAGATCAAAAGCATCATCAAAACAGGCTGTGGATTTCTTGAAATTCTTATCTTCAAAATAGTACAGGGCCAGGTAAAGTTTGATTTTACCGGAAGAATTGGCAGACAATACGCCATCTTCCAGTATTTTGATTTTTCCTGAAAGTTCTTTTTCAAGAAATGCTGCTAAAAGAAAATAATATTCCACGGACTTTGACCGTTTTTCGACCTGAACAAAATTGTTTTTTACTCCCTGTATATTACCCACTAAATTATCAATTTCACCGGCCAGCCCGTAAAGGGTAGCTTCGTATTCCTTGTTATAAGCCCTGTCCTTTATCAGATCATGGATTTTTGTTGTTGCCGAATCAAGCTGTGCCATGTTCCTGTTTATTTTATAATCAAGTATGAGGAGATCGATTTCTTCTATCTTCTGGTAATCCTCTTTTCCGACTGTCGTTTCAATAACATTATCCATTACCGTTGCACACCCGGTTATAAAAAGGATAGTGCATGACAATATAATATGTAATACCTTCATAAGACATCCATACTCCTTAAGTTTTTATTTACTTAACGTATATGCATAGATATTCCCGTCATAACTGCCGACTACCATCTCGTAGATGTTGTCAAAATTCAAATCGGTAAAAGATGGTTTTTTGCTTCCTTTTACAGGAAACCCGGGAAGAAGTTCAAAATTACGGCCAATCCCGATTACATGATTCTTTATCCCATAAACGAATATCTCTTCTATCCCGTCCCTGTCTATATCAAAAAGTAAAAACCGTGCTCTCCTGTCCCCTGTATCAGGAACCCTCTTCTCTTTAATAATTTCACCATCCATACTCACCAGGATAAAATCCCCGTCCGCACTAAAAACCAGAATGGCCTTTCCCCCGTTCTTTCCGTATAAAGGAGAGATGCCGGAAGAGATAAGTACGGGATTATTATAAAAAACCCCTTTAAGATAAACCGGGAACCCGTTTACCGGCGCCCCATCTTTTCCCCACATTGAAAGTACACCGGACTGGGTGAGGAATAATACCATAATTTCATTTTTCTCGTTCTTAAACAGGACAGGAGAGCAGTATGATATACTCCCCCCTTCCCTGGGCCATCCATCAAGCACATTTCCTTCCATATCAGTTAGATAGACTGTCCCGGAAAAGCTTTTTGGATAAAAGGCGGCCAGGCCGTCAAGAAAAGCCGGGGGTGAAAGCAGGGCAGAGGAAAAATCGAAATGAAATCTTTCCTCGTTCCCTTTTTGTGAGACAAAGTAAAGGGATTTATCCACATCGGAATAGAAGACAAGGGTATTTAAGTATTCCTGGGGAAAGAAGGAACCTTTATACTGGGTAATAAGGGGAAACGGATCGAGCGGATGTGCCTCGCCATTAAACAGAAAAAGTGTACCGGACTGGGAAAACACGACTATTTCTTTTTTCCTTTCCCGCGGGATATAGATGTCGCTGTTCTTTTCCACTGGTGCAGAATATTCCTTTTCATCCATCCTGTCCCGGATAATCAGGTTGTTATTATTATCGATATACACCAGATCATCCGATTTTGATCCGGTGACATCGGAACAATAAACATCGGATTCTATCCCAGTGTCGGCAGGAACAGGAAACCCGGGAAAAGAAACGGTCTTGTTTCCGGCAACCCCGCTGGCAGAAATCTGTACTTTTACTTCATTTTCATTATAATGGATGGAAAAAACACCTGTTTCATAAAGTCTGAATAGCCTGTTTATTAAGGTGTTCTGGGCCAGGAATGCCGGTAATGCAGAGCTTAAATCATAATAGAGAAAGATATTTGCATTCTTCGGAATTTCCTGCGTGACTGCTTTATAATTGTCTTCACGGATCAGGGTTTCGTTTGACTTGTAATGATTGCTTAAGTTGGAAAGATTTTCCGCATTTATGGAAAAAAAGATATAGTCACCAAGGGTGATATAATAGGGGGTTTCGATTCCTTTTATAAAGAGATCAACAATACCTTTAATAAAAGCAGGGAACTTGATTCTGTTCACCCGTACGTTATCCAGGACCAATGAGGTATCCCGGTCAAAAAATATTGCATCGGTAATCTTTTTTAATGCCTTTTCCAGAGCCGGAGCATCCTGTACTTTAAGGAATACAACAGGATCGGAGGTGGCTTCCATGGTAAAAACACCGAGCTCCGAACCCACCCAATCAAATAACAATTCGTCTGTGGTTGCACCTAAAAGCATCTTGGCTGAATTTTCGATTGTCTTCATTGTTTTTGAATCCGGTCCTTCCTTAAAATAGAAGACAATGTCCAGGAGATCTTTAAACGATTTACAGTTCAGGGTTGTGTAGATATTTGTCGATGCGGGAAGATACTTTATTACCTGGAGGCTCGAAGGATTGTAAGAGAGGAAGTTCCTTAGTTTGTCATTCGGTACGGAGAGAGTCGTATAGGCACTCAGAAAAATATCCCGGTTCGATAGACGGAAAGAAAAAGCGCTGTAGCTGTTAAATGTGATCTGCTCTAAAATCGACTTCAACTCATTATTTCCTTCCGCGATAGAATCGATTAAATTCCTTGAATTGACATATACCTCGGTAAAACCGCCGGCTTTAATCTTTTCCCGGAGGTCCATCGCATCTTTGTTACTCATTAAATTTTTATCTGTTTCATAATTTTTATAGAGGTTTTTGATATGTTCTACATTGGGGGAAAGAAAAACAAGATTGTCCTTAACGGAAAAGAACACCCCCCCGTTCTCGCCGGTCTGGAAATGATGGTATGTCAGCTTCCCCTGCTGGGTCGTGGTCACCCCCTCGAGTTTGAGTATGGAGTTTACCTGGGGGAAGAAACGGGTCACCAGGGAGAGTATACCGGGATTGAGTACGATAATCGGGGAATAATCCGGTGCAATAACAACATCTGCCCTTACCTCGAGGAGTTTCTTAAAAAAGTAATTCTTTGATATTTCATTTGATTTGAACTCCAGGATAGTCTTCTGGATTGCCTTTAAATCCTTTGAAGATGAAAAAACCAGGTCTACCGCTTTTAAGTCTATGACATTATCATAAATATCCCTTAAAGACTTGATTTTTACATAAATAAAAAAATCATCCGGCAGGTATGATGCTGCATCCTGTTTAGTCACATAATAATAGACTATTAATCCGACGGCAATGATGAGAATGATTAATATGAATACCAGTATAAATTTGAAGAAACCGGTTAAAAATTTTTTCAAAAAACCCATGACAACACCTCTTTATCAGTTTGACCGAAAGGATATAAAATGTCAATCAGGGAATACACCATATAGAAAAATATCTCTTTATCCCGTAAACACTATGGCGATATCCAGAATATTTGTTCCTGTAGGTCCTGTTTTTATAAGATTTCCCATTTTTTCAAAATAGGAGTATGAATCATTTCTCAATAAATATTCTCTGCTATCAAGACCCTTTTCCATTCCTTCTATAAAGGTCTTTCCTGTACAATATGCTCCTGCGGTATCTGTCGGACCATCTGTCCCGTCTGTTCCCGCACAGAAGATAAGGGTATCATCCATACCATCGATCTCTTTCACTGCGGAAAGGGCGCATTCCTGGTTTCTGCCCCCTTTCCCCGGGCCCGTAACGGTTACCGTGGTTTCACCCCCGGCAATAATACAGGCGGGAGAAGGAACGGGGTTGCCGGATTCTCTTATCTCCCGGGCAATACCGGCAAGAATCTTCCCGAGTTCACGGGCTTCTCCTTTTACCCTGGATGAAAGAACAAGGGTATGAAACCCCAGCTCCCTGGCTTTTTGTCCGGCAGCAATTAAGGCGTGCTGGTTGGAGCCGATTATTTTTGTATAGAGATTATGAAAACAGGGATTATCCTTTTTCGGTGTCTCCTCCACATGCCCCTTTTCACCCTCCGATAAATGCCTTTTTACCGATCCGGGAATTTTTTCAAGAATATGATATTTTCTGCATACAGAAAGTGCCTGTAAAAAGGTGGATTCATCCGGGGTAAAAGGCCCGGAGGCAATAACATCTGTCCTGTTTTCCAGCACATCCGAAAGGAGAAGGTTGCAGACTGTTGCAGGATATGCAAACTGCATGAGCCTGCCCCCTTTTACCTGTGACAGATGCTTTCTTATCGCGTTGATTTCATCAATCTCTGCGCCCGAACAGAGGAGAAGGTCTGTTGTTTTTTGCATTTCCTGTAACGTAATCCCGGGCACCGGGAGGGGAAGAAGCGCAGAGCCGCCGCCGGAAAAAAGGGAAATAACCAGATCCTTTTTTCCTGCATTTTTAAGGAGTTGTACGATCTCTAAAGAGGCTTTCATACCAGTGGAATCCGGGATAGGATGGGAAGCCTCAAAGATGCGTATATGTTTTAAGGGAACCCCATGCCCGGATTTGACAGAAATAATCCCTTTTAATGGGAGTGATATTCCTTCAAGGATGTCCTCCAATACACCGGCCATCCGGGCCGTGGCTTTTCCTGCACCGGTAACAATCACACGATCATAGTCAGCCAGACAAACAGCAAATTCCGAATTTTCTATTTCGAGTCTATTCCCGTGAACAACCAGGTGTTTTCTTAAACAAATTTCAGGATCTCCTTGTTTAAGCACTGTCTTGAAAAGAGTAGTTGCCGCATCAAATAATGTCATATCCTGTCCTTTCTTCATTATACCGGTTTTTTAAAGAGTAATTCCAGTCAGAAAAAAATGCATAAATTCACCTGCCACGGCACAGGGAAATTTATTATATTATATAGTATATTTATAATAGAGGTTTTTAAGAATAAAATTATTGAAAGATAGTGAATATAAAAATTCCAGACAGTGAAAAATGATTGAAAAAAGGGTAGTAAAGGAGTTTCAATGAAGCTGGAAGATATAAAAAAGCGGGCAAAAGACCTTGGAATCAGATGTACCAGTTTATCCAAAATCGATCTTATACGTACCATACAGATATATGAAGGAAACTATCCCTGTTTTGCTACCGGAAATAAAACCTGCGAGAGAAAGGACTGCTGCTGGAGGGATGATTGTCTTACATAACACTCGTAAGTCTTGGATGCGCCAAGAACCAGGTAGATTCTGAGATTATGATTTCTTCCCTTTGCCAGGAGGGCTTTTCATATGTGGAAACACCGGAAGCCGCGGATATTATAATCGTAAATACATGCGGGTTTATCGAACCGGCAAAAGAGGAATCTATTGTTACCGGTCTGGAATTAAAAGCCAGATTCCCCGGGAAAAAGATTATTCTTGCCGGGTGTCTTACGGAGCGGTATAAAGAAACATTAAAAAAGGAACTCCCGGAAATTGACGGATTTTTCGGGAATAAAAACCCGGAAACCGCAGGAATCAGGGTAAAACAAATCATTAACAGCACCGGTTCAGGCAAAATGGAGGAAAATCCTGTAATGCCGGGGACAATGAAACGCACCCGCCTGCTTTCATACCCGGGAAGCGCATATGTGAAAATAGCCGAAGGATGCAATAACCGGTGTGCATATTGTACAATCCCGGATATCCGGGGTGAATTAAAGAGCAGGCCGGTAAAGGAAATTTCAGATGAGATTCGTGAGTTTTTGTACCGGGGAATCGTAGAGATAAACCTTGTCGCACAGGATACCGGTTCATTCGGATTGGATAAAGATGAGGGAGAGAACATTATAAGTCTTCTTGCCACCCTGTCACGGATAGATGGCAGGTTCTGGATACGGCTCCTCTATATTCATCCGGACAGGTTTCAGGACAATATGCTTGAGCTTTTTAAGACTGATGCACGGTTTTTGCCATACTTTGATCTTCCCTTCCAGCATGCTTCTCCACGTATTTTAAAGATGATGGGAAGAAAAGGGAACGCGGATTCGTATCTGCATCTTATTAAAAAAATCAGGAAAGAACTCCCGGATGCAGTGATCCGTTCCACCTTTTTAACCGGCTTCCCCGGTGAAACGGATGAAGATTTCCATATCCTTACCGATTTTCAGCACAGGGCAGAACTCACCTGGCTTGGTATATTCACCTATTCCAGGGAAGAAGGAACCCCTGCATTTTCTTTCCCGGGGAAGGTAAGGAAAACGACAGCAGAAAAAAGAAAAAGATTGCTTGAGCAGAACCAGATCAGGATAACAGAGCAGGCCCTTTCACGGTTTGTGGGAAAGGAGCTTGATGTATTAATCGAAGAACCGGTAAAGAATGAAGGTATGTTTATAGGGAGAGGTTATTTCCATGCACCTGATGTTGATGGTCTTGTTGTGGTGAATGGTACCGGACTTGTTCCCGGGACAATTGTTCATACAAGGATTATCCGGCAGAATAACCTTGACCTGGAAGCAGTGGTATTGTAGAAAATGCTATGGGAAGAGAATTATGGAAGAACAAGTTACAAAACCGGAACTTGCAGCCCAGATAGCAGACTTGCCGGATAAGCCGGGTGTGTATCTATTTAAGAATAAGAAAAAAAAGATCATCTATATCGGAAAAGCACGGAATTTGAAAAAGCGTATACGCTCTTATTTTACCGGCGACAAGGATATAAAGACACAGACTCTTAAGAATTTTATTTACGAAATCGAGGTAGTCATTACCCGGAATGAGTACGAAGCCCTGCTTTTAGAAAACAGCCTTATCAAGCAATGGAAGCCGCGGTATAATATCAACCTGAAAGATGGAAAATCATATCCGGTAATAAGAATAACGCATGATGAGTTTCCAGGGGTTTTCAGGACAAGAAGGCTTTTTTTTGATGGATCCGACTATTTCGGCCCTTTCCCCAGTGCCAATCAGATTGACCTTTACCTGGAGATTATTGAACACTACTTCCCCTTGAGGAAGTGCAAAGGAACATTAAAAAAGAAAGATCATCCATGCCTTTACTATCACATAAAACGGTGCATGGGGCCATGCTGCGGAAAAATCAGTGAACAGGAATATCTTGAAACAGTAAAAAAAATCAAACAGCTTCTTTCCGGGAAAATAAAGGAGCTGATTATTGAATTAAGGAAAAAAATGGCTGATGCATCAGACAGGTTTGACTATGAGAAGGCAGCGCAATTCAGGGATCAGATCTATGCTGTTGAACATGTAAAGGAAGTACAAAGTGTTGTGGATACACAAAAGCAGGCAAAAGATTACATCGGTTTTGCCGTAAAGGAACATTTATGTTCCTTTGTTGTATTACAACACAGGGGAGGGATAATTGCAGGAAGAGAGATATACTCCCTGGAGTTCTATACAGGGAAAGAAGAAGCGTTACTCCAGTTCGTTCTGCAATACTACAGTTCAATTCAGTTTATACCGGATGAATTGTTTCTTCCGGTGGAAACGGATTATGATACCATAACATCATTTCTCCTTGAAACCGCCGGGAAAAAAATCTCGGTAAAAACACCCCAAAAGGGCAAACATGTAAAAATCATCAAAATGGCAGAAGAAAATGCAAAGGAGGATATTGAAAACAGAATCAAGAAACTCGATCTGAAAAAAACAATTGATGAACTTCGTATCACTCTTTGCCTGGCACACAGGCCTTCCCGTATCGAGGGTTTTGACATCTCGCATATTGCAGGCGAATATACAGTGGGATCGATGGTCTCCTTTCTGAACGGCCTTGCGGATAAGAGTTCATACAGGTACTTTAAAATACGCAGGCTTAAGCCGGGGGAAGTTGATGACTATGAATCAATCCGGGAAGTGATTGCACGGAGGTACACGCGGGTTCTTAATGAAAACCTGAAAAAACCGGATCTTATTCTGATTGATGGGGGGAAAGGCCAGGTTTCTGCTGCTTTCTCGATTCTTCATAAACTCGGGATGGATACCATCCCCCTGATCGGCCTGGCAAAAAAGAACGAAGAAATCTTTTTCCCCGGGGAAAAGCCTCCCCTGGTACTGGATAAATCCTCCCCGTCATTAAGACTCCTGCAGGCAGTACGGGATGAATCCCACAGGTTTGCCATAAGCCTGAACAAAAAGCTCAGGAAAAAAAGTATATCCCATTCTTTGCTCGAAAAAATTAAAGGAATCGGTCCGAAAAAAAGCATAAAACTCCTGAAAGAATTCGGCTCGATCAGGAAAATAGTGGAAGCAGGCCCCGGGAAAGTTGCAGAAGCGATAAAGCTGCCCCGGGAAAAAGCGGAAGAAGTGATTACTGAATTAAAGGGATTGTATATGAACGGCAGGATTTCACCTGACATGTAATGGAATAGTTTTTTTCATGAATTGTCTTTATATATTTATATATTCACATTACTTTCTTTTTCTGTTAATGGTATGATGATTTTAAAAAGAGTACCTTCACCGGATCTGCTTATGCATTGTATTGATCCCCCGAGTGTTTGTGTCGCAATATTGTAAACAAGGTGAAGGCCAAGTCCACTCCCCCCTTTACTCCGTTTTGTGGTAAAAAACGGATTGAATATTTTTTTCAGATCTTCTTTTTTTATTCCCGCTCCATTGTCATAATACCTGAAAAAAAGCCTGTTATTACGGATACTTGCATGTATGATGATCTTCCCCTGTTCACGGCTTTCAAAACCATGGATAAGGGAGTTCATGATAAGGTTTGTCACAATTTGATAAAATGCCCCCGGGTGGCTGTAGATCACCAGGTCATCCGGGCATTTTATTTTAATTTCATGACTGGTATTCTTTAACCTTGGCTTCATACTTAAAAGAATATCAGCCAGATATGTTTTTAACTGTATCTCCCGATTTTCCTCAGTTGATTGATCCACTGAAATTTTCTTGAAATTACAGATTAATTCATATGCCCGCTTTAAATTGGAAAGAATTAGAGTGGAAGCTTCTTTTGACATGGATAAATAATACTCAAGATCCGAACGTTTTAACGTACCGGCTCGATACCGGTCATAGATATCATTTGTTATTGATTCCATATGGGACGCTGCCGTAACACCGATTCCGACCGGTGTATTGATCTCATGGGCGATTCCCGCTACCAGATTCCCCAAAGCCGCCATTTTTTCCACCTGTACCAGTTTCGCCTGTGTGGTTTTAAGCTGTTTAAGGGTTTCTCTTAATTGTGTGTTCATCTCTTCCAGTTGAAAGGTTCTCTCTTTTACTCTTTTTTCCAGATCTTCATTCAATTTTCTTACTTCTTCTTCCACTTTTTTCCGGGCATTATAAAGTTTTGTAAGCAATTCATTTGCCAGTGAAAGTGCTTTTGTTCTTTGTGTTACCTCTTCTTCATACCGGGTAAAATCGAGTTGTACTTTATGGACATAATATGCAGCTTTTAAAGCAATCGTAACGAAAATTCTTCTTGCAGAGTACCATGTCGTCTCACCTTCAGATATATATTCAAACAAACAGAATCCCAGTTGTGTAAAGCCGAAAAATAGAGGTTCCACATACAAAGAGAACGATCTTTCATCAGAAAGGATATTATCCGGCAATAGCTTTTTTGTGGGAAACAGAATCCCTGCTTTACCGATGTTTATTTTTCCTGATTCAGGAAGTGTAAACATAAGCCGTGATACACTTAAACTATTGTCTGATTCAGGATTTGTATACAGGCACAAATAACAATTACGGATACCAATTTTCGGCAATACCTCTGCCAGTAGTTTTTCCAGGTTTTCCTTATCCATAATAGCAACAAGATTCTCTATTGTACGAAGCAGGATATCCATTTCCCTCTCATCAATTACCCTCCTGTACTGCATATTCCGGTTTTGCTGGTCTGAATACCGGGCTATTGCAAGAGGAAAGAAATGATCAATAAATACTCTTTTCTTTTTTTCTTTGAAATTTGAAATCAGGAATTCCCGGATTCTATAATAAAGATCAGATATAGAGTGGCGTGTAAGGGTAAAGGATTCAGAAAGGAAAAAGATCTTTTCCAATTCACGAAAAAAATTCCCGGGATTTTCATTTGTGACAGATGTTATCAGACCTCTTACCGCACCGGTGAACAATTTTTCGTCTTTTGTATCCTGAAGATACTTAATTGCCTTTAATCCGGATATAAAGGTTTCCGCATTTACAGAAACCCGGTCCGTACCCTGGATTTCATTTTTTTCATGATACAGATTATCCCGGGAAAAGATTAAACAACCGCATGATTGACGCTTTATTAAACACGAGGGGAGAAGCCGGGATAAATCGATTTTTTCCCCCTGAACCAGTGAAATACATTGTTCCGTTGCATAAAAGCCCTGCATGCGAACTTGCTGGGAAACAGTTGTTAACGGTATTGTTAAAAACTGTGTAATGTCCAGGTTATCGAATCCCACAACAGCCATATCCCCGGGAATGTTATATCCCCCTGCCTGAAGAATAGAGAGCACACCAATAGCCATATCATCATTTGCACACACAACAACGTCACAATCCGGCTTTCCCCTGTCCAGCAATTCGGAAAAAACCCGGATAGCATACTCATACATAAAATTCCCCTTCAGAACATAATCCTGCCGGTATTCGATTTCTTCCCGTTCCAGGATTTCTTTATAGATATTGAAACGGTCTTCTGCATCCTGGTTGCCTTCCGGTCCTCTTAAAAAAGCAAATTTTCTGTACTTATGATCATGAATGAGATGGTGCATAAGCTCTTCCATCCCGGTTTTATTATCTGTACCAACATTATGAATGCCGGGGACATTATGACCTATGGTAATAAGAGGGTATGAACGGAAACGGTAGCAGAACTCGTATAATTCTTCAATACTGCAGGTTCGTTTTAACGATGCAGCGGAAATAACAAGACCATCAACCTGGAAAGGATCCACGAGGGAATAGACAATATTCCGGTTAACTTCAAACTGCATTGGGGCATTGATGGCTCCACCAATATACATAATCAGGTTTACATTATGTTTTTGTACTGCTTCACGTACGCCACGGATAAGGTCAAGATGATAAGGGGCATTGGCCCAGTCAATAAGAAGGCCGATTGTTATCCTTGAATTGGCAAATTTACTCATCGCATTCTATTTCAGTACATATCCTTTCTCTGTGAAAAGCCTTATCCAGGCGTCTAGCACACGTTCATCATAAAGAATTCCACTGTTTTTTTTAATTTCTTCCAGGGCGCTGTCTATCCGGTCAATGAGAAATCCGATTGTTTTTCGATTCTTACAAACAGCTTTTTCTTTCAACAGGTACTATCTCCGGGAACACTTTAACTCTATAATAATTATAACTATAGGGGAAATAAAATCAAATTATCTTAAATTTTCTTCTTTGATTTTGTTTTTGCAGATGATTCGCTTTTTGTTTTCTTTTTCAATACTGGTTTGCCGGATTTCATTTTTCCTGTTTTCTTCGTCCCGGTTTTTTTCTTTTTAACGGATGTGGCTTTCGCCCCTGTCTGTTTCTTTTTTACATCAGGTGTAGTCGCCAGGCCCTTTTGCGGTTTTTTTTCCTGTTTATCCGGGGATGTCTTGAGAGGTCCCACGGTAATCTTATTCACAGGTTTTGCATGAAGCCTGATTCCCCTGGATGCATTACTGCATAGCCGCAATTCAGACAGATCATATTCGGCTTCAAATATCTTTGTCCGGGATGTTTTAACAAAATGAAGGACAACTTTATCCACGGATTTTTTCTCTCTAAAATACATCATCCCATGGCTGCTTATGGGAAACATAGAATATACCTTATCCGTGATAAACTTATCTATATGGATTTGTTTCCCCCAGGCAATTTTATTATTGTCACGGTAAATTAAGGTAAATGTTACCCCTTTCTTCTGATCGAAAACCCTGCAGTAGAGAAGCCTTGCGGGAAGGAGTATCTTGTCCGGCGGGGCCATAATTCTATAGGTTCCGTCTGCTGTAATAACTAAAATACGGTCATATTCACTTACTGTTATACTTTTTTCCTGGTTCCTTACACTTTGTCCGAAAAATCCCGTTTCAGGATCATAGCTTATCTTTATATCCGCCCTGGCTACATCTTTCTTGTCTATAACGCTAAATGTCGTGATCTCTGTTCTCCTCGGATATTGATCTTTGTATTTATCAATGAGCCCCTGGAGAAACTGGATAGTTGTTCCTGTAAGATTCTTGAGTTTTTCCCGGCATTCCTTTATTTTTGCCACAATATCATCGATCTCGTTCTGGTGCTTTTTAATATCGTAAGCGGAAATACGCCGTATTTTCAATTCAAGCAGCCGTTTTACATCATCGTCATTCATATTTCTTATAAACAGATTGGTAAAAGGCATCATACCGACATATACGGTCTTTGTGAGTTGCTCTTCCGATTTTGCCTTTTCCAGCCGTTTATACACTTTGTTGACAATAAAAATGTGCTCCAGTGTAAGCCAATGCTGCCTGTCTTCGAGCTGCTTTAATTCATATTCGAGTTCTGCGCTTATTTGTTTTTTCAGCTGTTTTGTAAACTCCGTAATATACTCTGTCACGGTGATTTCAATCGGGTGGTTGTCCTTGATAACAATAATATTTGAACTTACCGGAACCTCACAACTGGTATACGCATAAAGCTGGGGAAGTACATCGTCTACTGTTGCCCCGCGGGAGCAATAAAGTTCGATTTCCACTTTGTCTGTGGTATAATCGCTTATAGTGCTCACACTTACCTTTCCCTTCTGGACCGCGGCTTCAATGGAACTGATAAGATTCATTGTTGTGGTAGAGTACGGTATTTCCCTGATAATAAGTTTTTTATCCCCCTTTGTTTCTATACGTGCACGGACACGAATTCTTCCCCGCCCGTCTTCATAATCGGTAACATCGATAAATCCACCCTGCATAAAATCCGGATAGATTTCTATTTTTTGTTTTTTCAGGACCTTAATCTGGGCTTTCAGCAGTTCTATAAAATTATGCGGTAATATTTTTGTAGACATCCCGACTGCAATTCCTTCGGTTCCGAGCATAAGGAGAACAGGGAGTTTTGCACAGAGGAAAAGCGGTTCCTTTTTCCGCCCGTCATAACTTGGTACATATTCGGTAAGGGCTTTATTAAACAGATTTTCCCTGGCCAGGGGGGTGAGCCTGCATTCGATATACCGGGCGGCAGCAGCTTCATGGCCGGTGATGACGTTCCCGAAATTACCCTGTTTTTCTATAAAGTATTCCTTATTCGCCAGCACCACAAGGGCATCCCGGATAGAAGCATCACCATGGGGATGGAGTTTCATGGTTTCACCGATTACATTCGCCACTTTATGGAATTTCCCGTCATGAATCTCGAAAAGGGTATTTAAAATCCGCCGCTGCACCGGTTTGCAGCCATCCCGTATATCCGGGATGGCACGGTCAATAATGACATAGCTCGCATATTCAATGAAGTTTTTCTCCATCAAGGTTTTTAGCACACTCATAGATACTCCTTATACACAACAGGAATCAGTGACACTCCAGTTGATTACCACTGCAATTGAAAGCTCTCTCAACTACTCCTATATCACATCCATTTTCAGATTTCGTATAATAAATTTCTTTCTTTCCGGTGTATTTTTCCCCATCAGGAACTCGAGTACGCTGTGTACCCTGCCTATGGAACTTACCTGGATATTGATAAGCCTTATATCATTCCCGATAAACTGCTTGAACTCCTTCGGGCTTATTTCGCCAAGACCTTTAAACCGTGTTACTTCGGGATTCGAGAGTTCCTTGCACGCCTTGTCGCGTTCCTCTTCGTTATAGCAGTAATGTGTCTCCTTTTTGTTTCGCACACGGAAAAGGGGAGTTTCAAGGATATACACATGGCCTTTCATAACAAGATCCTCGAAGTAATGCAAAAAATAGGTGAGCAAAAGATTCCTTATGTGCATTCCGTCCACATCAGCGTCAGTCGCAATAACGACCTTGTTATACCGGAGTCCTTCAAGACCATCCTCTATACCCAGCGCCCTCATAATATTGTAAAGCTCCTCATTCTTGTATACTGTTGTCTTTTTAAGGCCAAAGCAATTCAGGGGCTTTCCTTTAAGTGAAAAAATCGCCTGGGTTCTCACATCCCGGGACTGAATCATCGCCCCCCCCGCAGAATCTCCCTCTGTAAGAAAGATGCTTGTTTCTTCATGCTGGCCGTCTTTTCCATCATCATAATGAATTTTACAGTCAATAAGCTTGGGAATGCGTATCGCGACCTTTTTTGCCCTTTCCCTGGCCTGTTTTTTAATAGTGGAAAGTTCATTCCTGATTCGCTCATTCGCCTTGATTTTTTCAATAAGCTTTTTTGCTTCCTTCTCGTTTTTATGCAGCCAGATAAGGGTCTGTTCCTTTACCATATTTGTCACCCATGATTTAATCTCTGTAGAGCCGAGTTTGTTTTTTGTCTGGCTTTCGAACACCGGGTCTTTCAGCTTTACCGAAATCGCTCCCACAATCCCTTCACGGACATCATCGCCGGTAAAGGTGGTACCGGCGTACTCATTAATACCTTTTAAAAGCCCCATTCTGAATGCTGTCTGATGTGTCCCGCCGTCTATTGTATACTGGCCATTTACAAAACTGAAGTAATTTTCCCCATAGTTTATTGTATGGGTAAATGCAAACTCCAGTTTAGATTCCTGATAGTGCATGACTGAATAGACTACCGGTTCTTCCCCGATCTCTGCATCAAGAAGGTCTTTTAGACCTTCCTTGCTTACATAACTTTTTCCATTATATTCAATGGCAAGCCCGGCATTAAGGTACGTGTAAAACCTGAGCCTCCAGTCGATATATTCTTCCTGCCAGGCGAAGTTCTTGAAGATCTTCCTGTCCGGGGTAAACCGGATAAAGGTGCCGTCCTTTTCCTTCGGATTCCTTCCCTCTTTCTGCTTAATGAGCTTTCCTTCCCTGAACAGGCCATAAACATACTTCGCTTCTCTGTAACTGGCAACCTCGAACTCTGAGCTTAATGCATTAACGGCCTTTGTCCCCACACCGTTTAAACCCACGGAAAACTGG
Organism: Spirochaetales bacterium; assembly: GCA_016935735.1. Taxonomy (GTDB): domain Bacteria; phylum Spirochaetota; class Spirochaetia; order SZUA-6; family JAFGRV01; genus JAFGRV01. Next base: position 23,304 of record JAFGQK010000381.1, read on the forward strand.
AACACATCATCGGAATATTTACCCCCTGTATTGATTTTACTCACGCATTCGATGACCTTCCCCAGGGGGATTCCCCTTCCGTAGTCCCGGACAGAAACCGTATCCCCTTTCCGGTTAATCTCGATCTTTTTTCCCTCGCCCATGATATATTCGTCTATACTATTGTCCACCACTTCCTTAAGGAGAATGTATATTCCATCCTGGGGATGGCTGCCGTCACCGAGCCTGCCGACATACATCCCTGTCCGGAGACGGATATGCTCAAGGGCATCAAGGGTTTTTATGGTTTTTTCGTCATAGATAACACTAGCTTTTCCCATATAGTTTTCCCCAGTTACTCATTATTTCCCTGCTATTATCCATATTTTACCATGGTTCGTCAAGGGATTTTCAAAGGGAGCTTTTTGCGCTGTGGCATTTCAAATCTTTTTGGTTTGAGGAACAAGCGAGATTTAGCCTGCTTTGCAGGCTAAAATATCAATTTCCTGCTGAAGTTTCGTGTTCCAATATGTAATTTTTGTTCTATATTATCTGGATTTATGGTTTTAAAGTTTTAATCATCAAACCGGAAGATCGAAAATGGACTTTAAAAATAATTGAAGTAGCGGAAAAAATAATCAAGAATAAAAAAGCGGGTTAACACATATTCCCTATAAAAATAGTAAAAAAAAGTTCTTGATATAATGATTAATATCATTTATTCTGAATATATAATATATTACACGTCCAGTGGGAGGGGATTATGATTTATAAATTTATGAAAAACAGTAAAAAAGAAACAAAGAAAACAGTCCTGCTTATAGATAATGACCAGCTATGGATTGATAATGTAAAAAATTACCTGGAATTATTGGATTACAGGGTGGTATTTCTTAAAATACCGGAAGAAAAGAAATTTTTACATCCTGTCTTAAGAACAAGAAATATCGATGTGATTGTATCCGAAATCAAAATGCCTGGACTGGATGGTTTCACTGTGGCAAAAAATATACGGGAAAAATTCGGGAGTAGATTTAAAATCCTTTTAACTGCAAAAACGATTAAGGATAATGATAAATTCCAGGCCAGCAAGGCAATGGTAGACAGTCTTGTATTAAAAACCCGGGACAGGACAACACTAAAATCCGAAATAGAAAGGCTTGCCCGTCATTCCGGGTAAAAGCGTTTTTAATTCTTCACTGGTTTTAACCTGTTCTTCAAAAACAACTACCCTGTTCCTGCCATGGTTATATTTTTCGCCTTTGCTTTATAACGATCTCGCTTTTACCTAAAGCAGAATAAGTGATAATCCCTTTTCTCAAGAGGTCCTGGATTGTCCCATGTAAATCTTCCGAAAGAATACCCAGGTGATCACAGGCCCAATTAACAAACTTGTCTACATTTATACGGAAACCATTATAGGTAGGTGTCCCGTAATCATGGGCATATTGAATCATTCCGCTTATAATCTGGTTTTCCTTATTTGTAACCATTACGTTTTGCAGGATACTATTTGCACGCCGTACCCTTCCCGATAGTATTTTAATCATTTTTTTTGCAAAATCCGGGTTTTTTTCTATCATCCTCTCGAACAATGCATTATTCATAACAAGGAGTTTTGTTGGTTTTGTAGCCACGGCAGTTGCAGAACGGGCCTTTTTTTCAATAATCGACATTTCACCGAAAATATCCCCGGCACAAAGGCATATAAGTGTTTTTGAAGTGGAAGTATATGTCGATTTTCTTATTTCCACTTCTCCTTCAATAATAATATAAAGCTCTTCGCCCCGGTCTCCTTCCTGAAAAATGACAGCACCAGGCGCATAGAGTTTTACATGTTTATCATATACATCCTTGAGTAATCGCATGTTTAATACTCCTGCCAGGAACTATACCTTGATTAATCCTATTTCCGGTTCCTGCTTCTCTTTATAACCATCGGGGAATAAAGGAAATAACTGAAGGAATTGCAGGGTAATTTCATAAAAGGAAAAAATCAATCACCATTTTCCCTTGACCATACCTCATATTCCTTGTTACTATACTGCATGCACATAAAAAATCATGTTAAATATATCTGTTTGATATTCCTTCTACTGGCCTGGTATGCTTTTTCTGAGGATATAATAATGCCTGGTTTCGGGAACCAGCCGATAAATGTGGAAAAAGAACTATCAACAAAAGCACAGATACAAAAAATCCTGGGTAATATACCTTATAAATTAACACCCGGGGATACTTATCAGATAGTGATTAAATTGGATGAGTCTTTTTCACAGACTCTTGTTCTGGACGAGAATTACAAACTCGAGATACCATTTATCGGTACCATGCAGGTAAAGGGTATGTTTTTTTCCGAACTGCGGCAGAAAATAGTTCAGCGGATAAAAGCGGAACGTATTGTTGATTTTGTCGACTTTATTCTTGTGGCTCCGGCAATATTCGAGGTGTTCATCTATGGCGGGGTGAAGCAGCCCGGAATTATTTCCGTTACTCCCATAAACACTCTCTGGGAAGCGATTGTCCTTGCCAATGGGTTTAAACAGGGGGGAAGTTACCGGCAGATTAAGCTTATACGGGATAAAATGGAGTTTGTATTCGATCTCAGAAAATATATCCAGGAAGGGGATATTGAACAGAACCCCCGGCTTGAACCGGGTGACAGGATATATGTTCCACATGCTTCGATTATTGTAAAAATCGAAGGTGATGTACTCTATCCGGATAACTTTGAATTGCTGCCGGGTGAGTCTCTTTTCGATCTTATACAAATGGCTGGCGGATATCTTCCGTATGCAGACAGGTCCTCCGTTGAGGTAAACCATATCGGGGAAGATGGCTATTTACAAATTGAATATATAAATGAAACCGAAGCTTCCCGGTTTGGGATGCAGAATGGGGATATTGTCCTGGTGAAATCTACACTGGAAAATAAGGAAATGATTCTTATAGAGGGTGCGTTGCATGGGAAACCAACGACAGGAACAGAACCGGCGAAAATACCGGATAAACTCCTGGTTTTTAACATGCCTTATATAAAGGGAATTACACTCCTCCAGGTGCTGGATAAATATGGCGGGCCGACAATACTTGCTGATTTGGAAAACAGCAGTATTATACGGGAAAAAACCGGTGAAAATATAAAAGTGGATATAAAAACACTCTGGGATACAAGGAACCCCGAACTGGACATCCGGCTTGAGCCGTCGGATCATATTGTTATTCCGATGAAACAGACCATGGTTATTGTGGCTGGCCAGGTAAATTCGCCGGGTACGTTTCCTTTTCAATCCAACAGGGTGGTATCGGAATATATCCTGCTTGCCGGGGGAATCGATTCACTGAAAGGGGATCCGAACGGGATATATTTTATTGATCGTCTGGGAAAAAGAGCCCGTGCGACCCTTGGCAGTGAAGTACTGCCTGGAAGTCTCATTTACGTGGATAGAAATGCACTGGAAAAAACAACATACACCATAGGGAAGTTCAGTATTATTGCGGTTTTTATTGCGACTATTGCTGCCGCCACCGTGGATATAGTCAGTGTTTTCAATTCCCTAAATAACTGATACGGTGGGTTGCGTGCTGTTTTATAACGAATAAAGCAACGCCGTGTTGCGATGGGCGAAAATCCTGGTGTGCGTAACCGATGCTGTGGAGATAAGGAAAAAAAGGAATGATATACTTTGATTGGGCTGCAACGGCGCTTCCTGATCCTGCAATCCTGGATAAAGTCCGGGATGCTGAAAAAGAGTATTTCGGAAATCCTTCATCAATTCATGCTGCCGGAAGAAAAGCAAAAAAGCTTCTTAGCCAATCAAGGGAAACCCTGGCAGGAATCCTGAAGGTTGAACCCGGTGAAGTGGTTTTTACTTCCGGCGGTACGGAATCAAATAACATATTTCTTTTTTCACTTCTTTCCCGTTCTTTATGGAAAGGGGCACAGAGAAAAAAAATAATATTGAGCGGTATTGAACACCCTTCGGTGTATAATCCGGCACTCTTTCTGGGACATATGGGTTTCGATGTCATCGTAATCCCACCGGGTGAGGATGGGTGTATGGATCCGCAAAAAATCAACGAGACCATCGATCCGAATACTGTTCTTGTTGCCTGTATGCATGTAAATAATGAAATCGGTGCGATCCAGCCTGTTAAAGAAGCGGGAACAATCGTACGGGAGGCGGAGAAAAAGATGGGGAAAAGGATCTTTTTTTATGTAGATGCTGTCCAGAGTTTTGGAAAAATAGTGTTTCATCCATATTCCATGAATATTGATGCGGCTTCGATAAGTGCACATAAAATCGGCGGCGTAAAAGGGAGTGGGGCGCTTTTTGTTCGAAAAGATATTTCCCACGGTTTTCTCTACCAGGGCGGGGATCAGGAAGAAATGCGAAGGCCGGGTACCGAGAACATTGCCGGTTGTTACAGTCTTGCTCTTACTGCACAAAAAGCGGTTATGGAAATGGATGTTTGTTTTTCAACGATGAGTTCACTCATGGATAGGCTTTTATCCGGCCTTTCAGCTATCAACGGTGTTGTTTTTATTCCCGGTTCCCGTAAAGAGAAAAAAACCGGTAATTTTTCTCCGTATATCCTGAAAGTCTCATTTCCCAGAATACCGGGAGAAGTACTCGTACGTATGCTTGAGCAAAAGGATATCATGATTTCCACCGGATCTGCCTGTTCATCACAGAGAAAAAAGGGTAAAAACCGTGTACTCAAGAGTATGGGAATTCCTTTACAGGTCGCTGAATCGAGTATCCGTATTTCAACCGGGTACAGTACAACGGAACAGGATATAGATGCTCTTGTTTCTGCATTAAAAGAGCTTGTACCGGGACTTAAAAAAATCGTATAGGGAAGCAGATGGATACATTTTTCTTAATCAAATATGGGGAAATTTCTTTAAAAGGTGAAAATAGAAAGGTATTTATAGACCGTTTAAAAAGGAATATTAAAACCCGGTTAAAGGAATTCCCGGTAACCATAACAATCCGGCCCGGAAGGTTTTACCTGACAGCCCCGGAAGAATATGAAGAATCTGTCAGGAATACACTTTTAAGTACATTCGGGATCACGGGGTTTTCTAAAGCACTTAAGGTGAACAAAGATATGGAGTTTATACAGGCTGCCGCAATTTCCATTACAAAAGATATGCTTGAAAAAGGGAAGGGGACGGTGTTTAAAATAGATATTCGAAGAACAGATAAACACTTTCCGTATGATTCATACGGACTTGCCTGTAAACTCGGTGATATCCTCCGTACGGAATTCCCGGAATTGACTGTCAATTGTACACGACCGGATTGGATTCTGAATATCGAGATAAGAGATGCTGCATACCTTTATGGTGACGAAGAAAAGGGACCCGGGGGATTGCCTGTTGCATGTGCAGGAAGGGGGTTGCTGCTTCTTTCCGGCGGGATAGATTCGCCTGTTGCAGGATACCTTATGGCAAAAAGGGGACTTTCCATTACTGCCCTGTATTTTCATACACCCCCGTTTACATCAGATGAAGTAAAAGAGAAAGTGATATGCCTTACTCAACAACTATCCCGTTATATCCCGCGCATCAACCTGCTGATTGTTCCTTTTACAAACACACAGCTATGTATAAAAGAAAAAGCAAAACAGGAAGAGGTAACTCTCCTTTCCCGGGCCGCGATGATGAAGATTGCAACGATGATTGCAGGAGACCGTCATGCAGGTTGTCTTATTACCGGGGAAAACTTAAGCCAGGTTGCAAGCCAGACAACAGAAAGTATCCGTTTTACCGGGAGTTATGCGATACTCCCTGTATTCAGACCCCTTATCGGATTTGATAAAAACGAGATTGTTCATATTGCCCGCCAGATCGGGACCTATAACACATCCATCCTCCCGTTTCCGGACTGCTGTACCCTGTTTGCCCCTCCATATCCGCTTATTAAACCTGATTTTGAAAGAATGAGAAGATCTTTTGATGCACTTGAAATGGAACCTCTTCTAGAAGAAGCGGCAGGAAATACGGAATTGGTTACATTCACAACCCGGCAAACCGGGCTCTGATATCCGGAATTCTGATTTTCTAAAAAGTCATAAACCGTTATTTGCGGATGTTATTTACGCTTTAGCCTTAATTCCACATTTTCTTCCTCTGCTACGTGTTTCAGGATATCCTTGAGCAGTGTTGCCCTTGCTTTTATGTCTGCTTTTTCATTCTCTCTTATCGCTTTATCTGCTTTGTCCAGTGATTTTTGAAGGGCATCACAGGAAAGAAGTGTACAGGCAAGGCAGAAGAAACTTTTTGAGCGGCCTTCATTATATTTCTCCAGCATCATCTTCAGGAAAGTCATTCTCTGTTTTTGTTTTTCTATATATTCTTTTATCCCATGTTCCTTAAGGTAATTCAATATTTGGGCTATTTCATTATCACCCAAATGCTTTATCGCTTTCAACTCAACAATAATGCCATTATATGCAT
>JAFGQK010000382.1 GCA_016935735.1 Spirochaetales bacterium
CATTGTCGACGACAATATCCAGTTATTGAAATTCATTCAGTCTGCCTTCTGTGAATCGTACAACGTTTTCCTGGCCAGGAATACGGCCGAGGCTCTCGTAAAACTCAAGGTCATACCCTGCCCGGATCTGATTGTCTCCGACATTATGATGGATGGTGAAGATGGTTTCGGGTTGCTTTCAGCCCTTTCGGAAAATGAGGGATACAACGACATTCCTTTCATCTTTCTCACTGTCCTGGGTGGTGAAAGGGCAAAACTGAAGGGTTTCGATCTCGGCGCTATCGATTATATTGAAAAACCCTTTTCTATCGCGGCCCTGAGGTCCAAAATCGAATCGATAATTGAATTGCGAGGGCGGCAGGAGAAAAAGGATCTTGAACGTATCCGTAACAGAATTAATGGATTGTTAACCGGTATCAATAAAAACACCGAAGACTCTGCACTATCCAGGTTCAAATGTTTATGCGAAAAATACGGGATCTTTGACCGGGAACGGGAGATCATCCGGTTACTCGCAAGCGGTCTGTTGAATAAGGAGATCGCCCTGTGCATGAATATCTCGCAGCGGGCAGTAGAGTATCATCTTACTAAAATTTATAAAAAGTGCGGGGTAAGCAATAAATATGATCTTCTGGATAAAATCCAGGATTGAGGTAATTCGTAAAGGCTGGTACCTTGCCCCGCAATCTTATAGACGATTTTCATTTTTCTGCCCGGGAACAGGTTGTTGATTTTTATGAAGCCAATGAGCCCTGGTTTCTTCACCCCCAGTTATCCGGACAGTATGAGGAGTTGAAAAAAAGGTTTTGTGAACCGCTTCATAAAAGAAAAGGGGAGGGTAACCGGACTCTTAAAATCATGAAAAAAAGAATTACTTCTTAATGTCATGGGAGTAAAAAATTATCGACTGGATGTTGCAGACAAATCCGTTTTTAACAGTAACGGCTTTCGCCATTACTTTACAGGTCCCGGTCTTTAAGGTGAGTTCACCGATTTCAATATCCTTAAAGTTCACCCAGCCGCCGGTTTCGGGAACGGTAAAGGTGCATGTTTTATTATCAACAGTCACATCCACCGTGGAACCGGCCTTTCCCGGAAGACTCGATACCTGGGCTGTCATGATATACTTTCCCGTTTGCGGAACAGGTAACTCCCAGTGTATCTCCTCATCGGTTTTTGTCCACCAGCCGATGTACTCCCATCCATGGCTTGAATCGTACCGCATCTCGGCATCGGTTTTAAGCCCGGCATTCCTGGCCATAAGCATCATGACCACCGGGGGCATGGAATTTTCCAGTGTGGCTGTATTGCTCTTTCCCCCGGTCCTGACAGTGATAGAGTAGGCATTGAGGACGGTTTCTCCCTTGCCGTGCCAGATCTCATTCCCCAGGTCGATATTCCGCAAGTAATCCGTTGGTAAAATATGCTTTTCTGCCAATAAGTACTCAAGAAACTGTTCAATTTTTGTATCTCCCGAATATTCAGGAGTATCCTTGATAAATGCCATATAATCGCGTTTGTATTCCTTCTGATTCTCCCCCGGCATTTCCGTATCTTTTGCTATAAGGAATCTATACTTTTCTCCATCAATGACAACCTTTTTAACATACTTTTCATCAAGAATCAGACCTTCGCCCTGCTCGTCCAGCCAGATCATAATCTCCCGCACAATATTCGCTTCTGGTGGGTCGGTAACGTCCGGGGTTTTCGTTACCCATATATCAAAAGAGAGATTGTATTTACCGGATACCTGGTGCGAAATATCGTAGGAAACGGTGATTCCCTCGATGTTATCCATCCTCAGGGGAAGCCATGGACTGGTCGATTGTCCGTTCCAGGGATTTTTCCCAAAACTGATATTGGGATACGCCTTAACCTGTCCAGTATTGAGGGCAGGCCAACGCCACTTCCAGCCGCCTGATATCGACGGTGAACCTCCCGGTACATAGATGCACTGGTCGTAATCGGTTATCCCTTCTTTTCCCCAAATACAGTTTGCAATATAAAATTGATCGAGGGAAATCGATTCCCAATCGCCGTATCTGACAACAGCGTTCCTGGGGGCAGTAAAATCCAACGGCTGGCAGGCGATTCGATTATCAGGAATTCCCGGGATAACAAGGAAGAAAAGAAAAAAAAATAAGACTTTTCTTGTTTTCATAAATACAATGATAGTAACTCTTTTAATTCTATGCAAGCCCTTTTAAGGGCGGTCAGCAATTCCCGGTGAATAGATTCAAAAGGGTTTTACTGTTTCTCTGTTCTTCTTTTTATTTTACAGTATACTTTTCGTATGAATACTGCTATTATATATAAAAGGGAAGACAGATTTGAATGGAAAAAGAATTGATCAAATTAAGTAAATTTTTAAGTTTAATCCTGCGTCATAAACCCGAGGTAATTCATATATCCCTGGATTCTCATGGATGGGCAGATGTTAATGAAATTATAAAAGGAATAAAAATACGGTTTCCTTCTTTTGATCTTGCAGCATTAAAGGAAGTTGTGGAGAAAAACGATAAAAAACGGTTTGCCTTTAGTGAAGATCAAACAAAGATACGGGCAAACCAGGGGCACAGCAGGGAAGTCGATCTTGATCTGGAAGCAGTAAAACCCCCGGATTTCCTCTATCATGGAACAGCAAAACGTTTTCTGGCAGGAATAAGGCAACAGGGATTGTTAAAATGGAACCGGCAGTTTGTGCATTTATCCCGGGATCATGAAACAGCAGTGAAGGTGGGGAAACGGCATGGCCGGCCTGTTGTGCTTTTAATCGATGCAAAGAAAATGCATGAACAGGGGAAACTATTTTATTTGTCAAAAAATGGTGTCTGGCTTACTGAAAAAGTCGATCCTGAATACATCATATTCGAAGAAGAATAAGAGAATCAAACATCGACCCCGATAAACAGACGGAGGAAAAAGCCGATAAAGAAACTCAGTATTGCGACCCCAAGGCTTAGACAGGCCATTTCGAAAAAATGTTTGAAAAACGGTAAATCCCTGGCAACCGAGATATAATAGTTAAAGAGGAAGATAATTAAAATCGCAGCAGTAATAGTAACCCCCAGGCAAAGATAATAATTTGAAAATATCAGATACGGACAAATAAGGATAAAAACGGTAACGATATAGGCGATCCCTGTATAAATGGCTGCTTTTAACGGCTTCTGTGTCGTTTTTTCCGATTTTTTTGACAGGTATTCAGAGGAAGCCATGGATAAAGCAGCCGCGATACCGGTAACAAGACCGACCAGGGCAATAAGCTTTGTATTCTTTAAAGCCAGGGTAAATCCTGCCAGGGCTCCTGTTAATTCCACCAGGGCATCGTTCAGACCCAGAACCATCGAGCCTGTATAGCGGAGTAATTCCTCATCAAGAAGATTCAGCAATTCTTCTTCGTGCTTTTCTTCTTCCAGGAAGATCGAATTCGCTTCTTTTATTTTTTCAATATAAAAGCGGTAACTCTTCTGGGCATTTTCTTCGCCCCTTTCCATAAGCCGGATGCCGAAGGTAATCCCGAAAATGGAACTTATAAGATAATATTTCCATATCTTTATAATATCCGGTTTTACTTCCTGTCCTGTATATTTTTCCCAGATATGGTAATGACTTAGCTCATCCTGGGCGATTTGTTCGAGGATTTTCCTATTTTCCGGTTCTTTTATTTTTTTTGCCAATTTCGAATAAATATGATATTCGGTAATTTCGTTTTTCTGATAAATTAATAATTGTTTTCTTGTTTTGTCATCAATAGTCATCATCTTCTCCTTTTTTAAATTTTAGTAAATTATTGAATAAAAAAAGAAAAAATGTCCATACAGTTCTGTTACATTTTAACCCAATAGCTGCTTCCATCCTGAAGTCTTTCCATAAAACCGTACTCGATAAGGTATCTCCTTATAGTCACATAGTCAGGATAAATGAGTTTCAGGATTTCATTTACTTCTTTTTCCGTATACTTTTTGTTCAAATCAAACCGTTTTATAATGTGGTTCAGAATAACGAGTTTCCTTTTCTGTTTTTTCGGAAACTCCTTTAAGTCCCCTTCCGGACCATAGGGGAAATATTGTTTTATGAATTTTTCCCTTTCTTTTTCCGTTATTTCATAACGTGTATCGATCATTGCTGCCCTCCTGTGTATTTCCATAAAATGATTCTGCCCTGTTTCCTTCTGTTCCAGGCAATTCATAATTGCATAAAAGATTTTTGCCTGTTTTTCCTTTTGCCGGATCTGGTACCGGTGGTTCCGGACAGTGGAAGAACTTCCAATAGCGAGTTTTTGTGCAATTGCTTTGTCATCCATCCCTTCATAAAGACTTAAAAGAATCATCTTTTGCTTTTCTGAAATACTGGTAAGTTTTTTATCCAGGTTCAGCAAATAATGGAACATCGAATCATGCTTTTTATGAATATGTTCCCTGCACGCCATTTCTGCTGCAAAAAAGGTATCATCGATCCGGTAAATAATTCCCTGTATAAAATGTTCCCCGCAGCGCAGGCAGATATATTCCCGTTTTCTTCGTATATATCCCCTGGTGATATCCTTTATCCCGGCATTCCAGAACAGGTTGTTGAGTTCTTCAAAACCTTTTTTCATAGACAAAAACTCCATATATTTAATAATATATAAACAAAATTAAGATTTGTCTATATATTTTTAAGAAAAAAAAATAAAATATCATGTGTCCGGTCAATTACCGTTTATTTGGTTTTTATTTTTAATTCTTTTGTTTTCAAATTTACTTCATTTATTGTATAATCAGGGCAGATGATCCGTGAAAAAGGCAGGTTTTTTATTATTTTATTCCTTCTCCTTCCCCTGTTTCTCTTCATTCCATTAATTCTTGTATCTTTTAAAAAACCGGTCATACTCTTTCCTTCCACGAAAACAGGAATCAAGGACACTATCTGGACCTACAATAATAGTGAGGAATCAAGAATACTTCGTTTTGATGTAAATGAAAAACATATCAATTTTCAATTTGTTCATGAAAGTATTGAATCGTTTGCAGGCATCGGAATAAACCTTTCCGAATATCCTGCTTTTTTCGATATCTCTCCCTTTTCTTCCATACATCTTACCCTGGCAACGGAAGCAATCAGGACATGTACTATCACCTTAAAGCTCTTTGTTCACGGGATTACGGATATGAATAATGATGCATCATACCGCCACTTTAGCATTAATTTTCCAATAAAAGCAGAAAAAAACGACTATGTACTCCCTATCTCCCGGTTTAAGGATGCTTCCTGGTGGATACGGGACTATAATCCAAGAAGGAAAAAAATTGGGAAAGAATCGCTTGAAAATGCCTGTTTTCTTCTTATTGACAGTTCCCCGGGAGATGAAAAAGCCGGTATATTGAATACAAAAGGCAGTATAACAGTGTATCATATCTCTTTTCACAAATCACATTTTATTTTTTATATGCTTTCTGCACTGGCGGCAGGGGGATATTATTTTTTAATTTTTATTTTTTTGTTTATATGGAAAAGAAAATACCGGGCTGGTGAAAGCAAACAGAAAAGAATTATTGAACATAAAAAGCTTATGGTCGAAAACTACCGGGATACGGATCTGAAGAAAATCATTACCTGTCTGGAAACAAAATATATGGACCCCGAAATCTCTCTTGGAAAAGTAAGTAATGAATGCGGACTTTCTCCCACGCGTATTTCTTCCCTTATCAAAGATGAATACAATATCTCTTTCAAGCAGATCCTTAACAGAATCAGGCTTACAGAAGCAAAAAGGCTTTTAAAGGAAACGGACAGGCAGGTCATCGATATCGCTTTCTCCCTGGGGTATAATGACAGATCTTATTTTTACAAGGTTTTCTTGAAAAACGAAGGTATCTCCCCAAGGGATTTCAGAAAAAAACATACTTAAACTATTGATCCCTGCTTTGTTTCCGCTAAAAGTCAACATTTTTTTAAAAAAATTCATCGCATCCGTTAAAGCAGAATAGTAAAATAAAATACTAAAAAATTTAAGGAGGTTATTATGCAAAACAAAAGTATTTTTATTTTTTGTGTGTTCTTCCTTATTGCCGCAGGAGTCTCTGGCCAGCGCATATATGTAGAGAACGCAATACTCAAAGTGAACGGGAATCCCATTTTTATCAACGGGGCAAATACCCCATGGAATAACTGGAATGATTTTGGCGGAAGTTATAACTCCGGCTGGTGGAATACGGAATTCGGACGCATTAAAAATGCCGGTGGAAATGCAACAAGGATATGGATTACCTGCAGCGGCGAAGTGGGAATTAATATTGATTCAGGTGGTTATGTTTCCGGTGCAACCCAGGATCACTGGGATGACCTGGAAGATATGTTCCGGCTTGCAGAGGAAAACCAGATTTACATCCTGGCCACTTTTATTTCTTTTGACCATACCAAAGATTCATATTCAACATACCAGAGGTGGCGGAATATGTATGCAAGCAACAGTAATATCGGTTCCTTTGTCACCAATTATGTTGTTCCTTTTGTAAACAGGTTTAAGAATAATCCTTACCTTTTTGCAATCGAACCATGCAACGAGATCGAATGGGTGAACCAGAATACGGATAATGCACAATTACCATGGACAACACTCCAGTACTTTGTTGCACGGGTTGTTGCTGCTGTGCATGAAAACAGTGATATTCTTGCCACTGTTGGGGTAAGCATGAAATGGCAGACCGATGTCTACTCAGGGAACGAGGGAAATCAATTTTCCGATGACAGATTGAAAGTCCAGTATAATGATTCCGATGTGTACCTGGATTTATATTCCCCCCATTTTTATGACTGGGTAACTGACTGGTTCGGAAACCCCTGTAATACAACAAGGGTGGAAGAATATGGCCTTACCGACAAACCGGTCATTATCGGGGAGCTTCCTGCCAATGGGGTCGGCGGTATCAGTATAAACAACTGTTTTACCAATGGGTATGCAAACGGTTTGCAGGGGCTTATGCCATGGACATCAAATGGTGTTGATTCGAACGGGAGTCTGGATACGGGACTTGGTGCAGCACTTACCAATTTCAAAAACAGTCATCCGGATCTGGTCTATCCGCCGACAGGATCAACCCCGGTCCCGGGAACACGGGGTGATGTAAATGATGATGGGAGTATAGATATAATCGATGCCCTTCTCGTTGCCCAGTACTATGTGGGCCTTAATCCTTCTCCCTTTAACCAGAATGCGGCAGACACCAACTGTGATGGAAGTATAGATATTATTGATGCGCTTCTTATCGCCCAGTACTATGTTGGCCTTATTACCGAATTTTGTTGAACGTGTAAACAGAAAGGCAGGAGAAATCGTTACAAATCGTTCTTTGACATAAAAGAATCGCTTGAATAATGTTTATCCGGAAGCCCGTTTTTCAAAAGAGGGCCTCTGTCATTTTCTCCTGTCGAGTGTCACGGATTCAAAGACTTTCTGCATAATTTTGTTTGTCGAAAAAGGAGAAACAATAATATTATTGGTACCCGAATCCCTGAAACGGACAACAGAAGCTTTATCTATTTTTTCTGCCATGATAATGACAGAGGTTTTTCTTCTTGTTGCATGCTTTCGTATAATACCGAGGATATCCAGGGTAGAAGGATTTGTCAATTGTGCGTCAATAAATGCTATACAGAAATCCTGCTCTACGAAAAGTGTATCTATGTTTTGTCCATCCCTTTCTATATGAATTTCAAGATACGCCTCCAGTGTATTCATAATAAGTTGATTAAGAGATTCATCCTTTGTTACAATAAGCACTTTTTTCCCCAGAGTACTTTGAAAGAAGAGTGTGTATTTTTCATCCCATATTTTTACCGATTGTGTTTCCGAACCAATGGATTCATATTCAACCAGCAGCACATCATATAATTCTTTAAGTTCCGGTATGGATTCAATCTCCTCCAGATCAAGATCGATTTCCCGGATCGTATCATCACTGTAATATGTTAAGGACGAAATATTCTCTTTTCGTAACGTTTCAAGTACCTCCTCATTCACTATGGACAGGGCAGGGATGATGCGTTTCCCGTTTTTGTCAAAGAGATCAAAAATATAAGAAGTCCCCAGCTTTAGAAATTCCGCAGGAATTGTTTTCGCTTTATCAAAATCGATCATTAATGTCTTTATGCCTTCAAAAAAGTTTTTCACTATTTCGAATTTTGTATATTCTGCAGACCGCTTCAAAATAGATATAACTTCTTTCTGGGTCGTAAGTATTTTTATATTATGCGGTTTGATATCGAGTTCCGGGCAGGTGGTAAATTTGAATAACCGGTCGATATTGTCTTTTGTTATATTTTCAGGATAAAGAGAAGGAATAATAATGAAAAGCCTCGGAGACTTTATTTTCCTATCCCTGCAATAAGCACGTACCAGGTAGACAAGTAATTCTGTTTTTCCCGGGTCAAGATTTCCTTCTATCTGTATGATAATTATTTTCCCCCGTGAATGGATGTCCAGAAGCATCGGGGTATGTTTGTTTGGAGGCGGTGGAACAATGTTAAAAAAAAGATATAACCGTTCAGCCAGGGCATTGGGATCAACAGGTGATGAAAGAAAAACTGATACATTTTCCCGCTTATATTCTACAAGTTCTTCTGTGGAGAAATCCCCTATAACAAATACCGGTATAAAGGAAATAACACTGGATGTCCTTTTTTTTGTAAGGAATCCCTTCCCATCCAGATGAGGAAAATTCTTATTCAATATAATCAAATCCGGGAGGATTTTTACTGCCAGGCTGAATCCGGTAACGCAGTCATGTGAAGGGATAATATCAAATCCCTTAAACTTAAGAAATTCTTTAATAAATTCGAGGAAAAATCGATCAGGATGTAAAAACAATATCTGTTGAATTATTACACCTCTGGTTTATATGTTTTCCTCCGGGACCCTCCTGCTCCCGGGTGTTTTTAAGCATAGTATTTTTCTTTTAAAATGTCAATATCGATTGGTTTAATGGGTTTGATCAACCTGAGATTTATATGAAACGTAAAAGTATAAATGTAAAATTCAAATTAAAGGATGTGGACAGGGAAAAAATAAATATTATCCTTAGCAAAGGAAAAGAGCTGGTACGCGTAATAAATCGAGCAAGGATATTAATTTCTTGTCCAGGAATTTCGATTTTCCACAATAAAGAGATGAAACCACCGATGACATGGCGCCAGGCTAAATCTGGTAGATTGGAACACCTGTTATTGGGAAGAAAACGATAAGAAGTAGATTGACCAGAGCGCTTAAGAGAATGAACGAATGGTGCAAGAAGAACAGACACAAGAAAATTGAATATCAACATGAAATACTTTGCAGTAAATTACGGGGACATTA
>JAFGQK010000383.1 GCA_016935735.1 Spirochaetales bacterium
AAAAACCGTAACTGCTCCCCCGATAGTAACCACTCATCTTCACTAATCGGCACTAATAAATCTACATATTATAATATTAATCGTTTCAATTCAAGTTCTGTAGGACAACCATAATTTAGAACATAGCTTCGCAAAGTATTTAATGGAAGAAAAGAGGAACCACAGATTGCACAGATTACACCGATTGATTAATTCTGTGAAATCTCGATATAATTATAAACATGAATAGTAAAGAAAGAGATCCACGAACTCACGCTATTATTGGTGCTGCGATGGAGGTACATAAAAGTTATGGGACCAGGTTTTTTAGAAGCCACCTTGATAAAACGATAATTGGGATTCAATCTTATTGAATACAGTATATCATGAATGCTTAGAAATAGAATTTGCCTTGAGAAAAATAGAATATGTATTAAAACCACAGTTAAATATTTTCTATAAAGAAAATCAGCTACAAAAATATTATATTCCTGATTTTCTGGTATACAGATAGATGGATAGGAGAAAGGTTGTCTGATATTTTGCCAGTAGAGTTTTCAACTTCGTTGAAATCCAATTGTAATAGGAATAAGGTGATATCATCATTTAGTGTTTACAATTCCTTGGCAATTAAGAATAGTATGTATAGTAAACCGGAAAATAATGTTTGAAATATTGTTTAATTCTGTAAATGAGTCGATACAAAGTTGGACAAAAAAATATGGGAATTATATACCAAGATTTTATATAGTACTCCATACCTTCGGAAGTGATATAAAATTCAATCCACATTTTCATGTACTTATAACAGATGGCGGATTAAGAATAGATAAAAAGAAATGGAAAAGTGCACCGGATAACTATCTAATGCCGGAAGCCCACCTTTTTTCTACTATTGGACCTCAATTATATTGAGGCCGGATTAAAGAAACGGTGGAGATTTAATGTTATACAGGGAATCATCAAAGCCAATAATAAAAATAAACTTAAAATGCCAATACTTTCAAAAACAAATGAATTGTTAAATATAAGAGCAGTAGTTTCAGTTATTTCAAAATTGTGTTGGTATATATTTATTGGGGCACGATTAACAGAAGCTGGTATAAGTATCAAATATATTGGTAGATATACTAAAAGACCAGTGATTGCAGAAACGAGGATATTGAATGTAAGTGATAGATGGGTTGTATTCAAATTTAAAGATTATGCAGAAGGAGGAAAATCATCTGTAAAAAAGATGGGATTGTTTACTTTCATTAAATATCTTATACAACATATTCCGGATAAGAACTTTAGATTAGTAAGAGGTTATGGGTTGTTCGCAAATTGTATAAAAGAAAAATCTTGTAAGAAGGTGTTAAGATTATTAAAAAAGAGAAAACAGCAAAGAAAAAAACAGAAAACATGGAGAAATAATTATAAAAATACACCTTTTTAAAATTAATATTGGAATTCAACGGTGTTGAAAACTTACAGGAAAAGATCCATTAATTTGTAATAAATGTCATGTGGAAATGAAATTCTGGTTTGCCAGGTATGGGCCAGATAAACGGGTGTTCAAACATTTTGGGTTAAATGTTTTAGAAAGAATTCCAATAAAACAATTTGCTTTGAAGACTGCATGAGAAAAATGAAGAAAACGAATAGACAGAAATTTATCTATATAATATAGAAAAGTGAAATGTGTATGAAAATTTAACCATTATTTTATCTTAATCGCATTGTTTTTGCTTATAAAATGCGATTTCACAGATTAAGATATTGTAAAATCTGCGAAATCTGTGGAACCTGTGGTTAATTCTTGTTAGATTATAAGAAAATTGAAATTCCTGGACAGTAAAATAATTACTACGAAAGCCAGGGTTTATCGCCACGAAAATAATTATGATGGTAAAATCAGGCTTTGGGACTTTACTGTACGGGATTTCCTTTTGGAGTAAGAAGTGCCATATATTTTTCCATCATTACACTAATGGATCAAGCATCCCGGATTATCATTCAACCCCCGGTTTACGGGGCTTTTAAAAAGATAATAAATAACTCCGGCAATCATGTTGTTTATAATTATATGCTTGAGCAGGATGATGTATATGCTATCGATTTTGATAATTTAAAAGATACGCTTTCAAAACAAAAGGTCTCTGCCTTGATTTTTTGTAATCCCCATAATCCTACCGGCAATGTTTGGTCATACGCAGATATTAATCAGCTTGCAAGCATATTGAATGAAAAAAATGTTATGTTACTTTGCGACGAAATATTTGCCGATCTTGTCTATACACCGTATAGGTTTGTCTCGATATTGAATTTGAAAGAGGACGATTTAAGTAATGTAATTATATTTAATTCAGTGAGTAAATCTTTTAATTTGCCCGGTCTGGTAGGCTCCTATGCAATTATACCCAATGAGGTTGTCAGGCAAAAAATTACCAGGACAATTTAAAATTACTGTTTTCATCAGGGAAATATCCTGGGAAATTTAGCACAGAATAGAGTTTTATCTTCTGGGCACAAATGGCAAAGGAAAGTACTCAATTATTTGACAGGAAACAGGAATTATCTTTATAATTTTATACATAATAAGATGCCTGGGGTAACTATGCAGCTTCCTCAAGCAACTTTTTTTGGATGGATGAATTTCAAAAAAATGCAACTTTCTCATGACACTTTGAAACAAATTATTAATGAACAAGCTAAAATTGCTTTCCTTGACGGTGATTATTTTCCGGGGAAAACCAGGTCATTCTTAAGGCTTTGAAAACATACGGGATGATGATTGCCGATAACGGTACTCTTATGGCTGTTTCCGGGGCACCGGATGAACACTGGAACGATGATGATCTCTCTCAATTAAAGCAGGTCAAAGCCTCTGACCTGGAAGCAGCGGATGTGTCATCATTAATGGTGAACCCTGATTCTGCCCAGGTAAACGATTAACCTGACGATATACTTGATATACTTACGCAGCCCTGTCGGGTTTTTCCGGTTTTTCTGAAAGGATAAGTGCAAAAATTTCCCGGGTGGTGGGAAGCCTTTCTATATTGTCGGATGAATCAAACCGGGTAATCCTTTTCAGCGATTCTATATGTTCCAGTTGTACAATAACCCATTTTTCACCGATTTCCGAATAAAACCATTTGTCTTTATTAAGCTGGAAAAAGCTAAAGCAGCCATGTTCTGCTTTTAAAGACGGGAAATATTTCAATGCAAACCGCCTGAAAAGGTACTTATTTATACGGGTATGTACCATGGTTGCCCAGCAGTTATCTGCAACAGCAAGGGAAATACCAGGAAAGCCGAGACGAAAACGAAATAAATCAAAATGGGCATCCCGCTTCGGCTTTTCAAATGGGGGGAAAAATAAAAAGCGTTCCGGGTAATTTCTTTTAAACGCAAGGACATTATCGGGAAAACCGGTTTTTTCATCATTTTTCGCTGCTCTTGTTTCTAATGGAAGGCGAGAAATGCGCATGATTATCTCATCCCAGTTCAGCGAATTTTTTATATACCCGGTTTTAAGAAAATCCGTCTCTTTTTCCAGCAGCAACAGACGGTCAAGGTCAAACAATATCAATTCCTCATTCTGATGGCTTTGAAATGCCGGCCTGTACCAGCATTTATGTGCGTCGTATGATTTACAGATAAAGCTCTGGTTCTCTATACCATGAATACGGCATTTAGAAGTTACTGTATCGAGAAATCTGCAATCTCTCTGAAAATAGACTGTCCATTCACCTGACTTTTTTAAACCCAGCCGGATATGATGATAGCAGGACAATAAAGCAAGGTTAAGAAAATCTGTCCGGGTTTCCAGTTGCATAAATGTTAAGGGAAGATAGGAACAGCATGCAGATGGGAAACAGGTACTGCATGGTGATTCTTCCCAATCTTCCTGTATTATTTTTTTGTGTAATGTGAAAGAAATTTTATCTTCCATATTTATAACATCTCCCACAACATCATCACAGCATAAGCTGCATGAACATGAATAAAAAATAATCCGGGCATAGCCATCGTTATGACATTATAATAACAAAATAATAGAAAAAAGGAAATCAGTGGGTGGAAAATAAAATGGCCAGGGAAAACTTGAAACCGAAACCCGGGAAAGGAAAAAAGCGATTATTCCTCCAGCAATATGTTTTCTTTATCCAGGGATTGGATGACATCTATTGCTGTTCTCTGCCAGGTTTTTTTTCTATCTGTCCTGATAATAACCCTGGAATTGGATTTTCTTTTCATTAAGAAATCAAGTATACATTTTATACCGGCAGAATTAAGAAACTCCAGCCCGGTAATATCAATATAAACAAAAGTAGTCATCAGGGAAGAAGCTTTTTTAAAAAAAGGTTCAAGAAAGGTTTCCGGATTACTCTGGTCAATCTCTCCTTCTAAAACGACCGTATCCCCATTTGCATAAATTACCGCTCTTTTATATTTTTTCTTTGGAATATTAATTGCCATTGACCTCTCCCTTTTGCCCGGGTATTATGAATGTTTTAATTTTTATATTCAAAACCATCAAATCATTGTTCATCTTCGTATTTTTAGTATTTTCCAAAAGGGCATGGATGTCATCCCTGGTTTCATAGGTAATTTCAGAGTGCCCTTCATATCGCACACGGGCAAGGCCCAGCTGCTTTACCTTATTATTATCTGCATTTATTGCACGTAACATCATATTTTTATAGGTTTCCTTTGCAGGACCTTTATTAATCATATTAAGTATTTTCTTGAATTCTTCTATATTTTCTTTTTTTGTTATATTCTTTATACTGAACTCTATTTTATTATCTGTTTTTTGTTCCAGTTCTATTACGGCTTCTCCTGTTGCAGAATACTTACATGCGTTTTCCATGAGTTCCGATGCAATTATTGCAATACGATATGCCTCTTTTTTATCGGCTATTTTCTGTGATAAAAAGGCAATAATAAAATTTCGGATAAGAAAAATATCCTCCCATTCAGGGTAGAACCTTAATTTGATAAAAAGCATTTCGCCACCTTATTTAAACTTCAATTGAACTTCAACTGTGTTGAAGATCACCCTGTTTCCACTGCAATTGGATTACTTAACTTCTATTTTTATAAAATTATTATTAAATTTCAAGGGAAAATACAAAATAAAAAGAGGTGTTTGACAAATATAATCCCATACCATTATAATAACATTATATTAAACATAGAAAGCAGGAGGAATATGTTTAAGAAAACCATTTTACTATTCACAGCCATTTTCTGTTTCACCATGCTTTTCCCGGAGACTTCGTCCTGTGCAGAGACGCTGTCTGTTATAGAAGAATCAACTGTTCCTGATTTATTGGATGATTCTGCCGGATTGAACAATGCAGACGATGCAACTGCATCTGGTGAAGAAGGTCTTAGCCATTTTGAGGTTATTTTCCCTCCCACCATATCTTCCATTCTTGCAGGAATTTTTATGCTGGAAGATGTGTTTTTTTATCTGATCGACTGGGGTAATACAGAGATATGGGTAAAACGTGGTACCCTTTTTAGTATACATGTTCCTCTCTATTTTGTTTCCCCCTGTAAAGCTCTCCTTATCACCGGTATTTCGGCAGGTTGTTTCACTGTCTATGAACTCTTACAAGATCAGGATGCCGATTTTTTCCGGGACTTTTTTTTTACAGGAATATTCCAGGCAGCCCTTTATTCCACCTATCTTTCATACAAAGAAAACAGAATAAAAGCGAGATCCGGCATTTATAATGATGATTGGCGGCAGGAAACCTTTGCAGCAATGCTTGCAGGTGACCTGGGAGAATTGGGTGATGTGTATGAAGTGTGGGAACCTTACACCTTACTGGATCTTATTACGAGTCCCTTTATGCCGGAAAACTTGTTTGATCCAATGGTATGCCTGCTTCCCCTGGCCGGAATCAGCCCGCTGTTTACCAGGAACCATGATTCTGCACCATGGACAACAGGAGAGATGTATATCGGTACATGGAAAATGAGTCCCTTTGCCGCAATACCATTTATGCTTGCTTTCTTTGCCCTTGAATCCGGTATTGTAAGTATTTCTGAAGAATCCCACTTTCGTGGGTTTATTTATGAGGAAATTGGGAGTAATTTTGGCCATATCAGTGCAAAGATCTTTGACTGTGTCTACTTTCCTGCAATCCATATTTCCCAGGAAGTATTCATTTCCGATTACGACGCGTTAACAATAACCCGGAATTTCCTGTCCAGGGCTTTGCTTACCTTTTATATGGATTTTCTCTATGACAGGGGCGGATTAAAGCGGACAGTAGCGGCACATTTCTGGATTGACTACAGCCTGCTTTTTATGCAATGGCTTTTAGTAAGTGGTGAACCGCAGGATGATGTATCGAGTATTATGAGAATTATACCGGAACTGCAAATACGAATACCATTGAACTATTAGGGTTTAAGTGATATAACATTATGGGTAATAATTTTATAGTTTAAGGAGATAAAATGAAGTGTCAGATCTGTAATAATACAATCACCCCGTTAAAGACAAAAGGGATCGAAATACTGCAATGCGAAAATTGTAAGGGCTTCTGGGTAAAAAAAGGTGAACTCAACAGGTTAATTAAGCATCAAGCAGGTGATATAGAATTTTCTTCCATAGATCACCATATGCATTATGATACCCACGGTATTTTAAAATGTGCTTTTTGTGACGACCAGGCCATGATTAAAGTGAATTTTATTGAGTACTCGGACATAATCCTGGATTATTGTGAAGAATGCGGCGCTTTCTGGATCGATAATGGAGAAGTGGAAAAGATGGAAGAATATATTAAATCCATTGAAAAGAATAATGCAAAACCGACTATTCTTGAAATTATTATGAATACTATTTTCTCTTTACCGAAAATTTAATTATTTTTTTTTGATTGCTACTTCTACTATCTTCCCGAATGTTTTTACTTTTAAATATTGCATCCGTTACAATGTTTTTATTATAATTTGTGGTACATTGAAGTGTGAAACAAACTTATTTTTGGAGGTATTTTATGACAAAAATACATTATTGGATATTGGGAATCGGGATCGTATTATTAACGCTCTTCTTTTCCTGTGCAGTTACAGAATCGGAAAATGTAGCGACTTCGGGCATCTGGGCATCATATGCTATTGAACACCAGAGTGATACGAAAATCGTTGCCCGGGCAACATTACGGGTCGGGGGGCCATTGGGCACCATTTTAGAGATGTCATCCGGTGAACATATCACCTGTAACGGGGTTACCCTTACCTGGGCGTATTTCTATTACCATACCGAGTTCAGCACACCTGCATCAGGGAATACGTATACCTTTGTCTTCCACCGGGAAGAAGAAACGATTTCTACCGTCGTCGTTGTTCCTGATATGCCGGAATCTGTGTCTACGACTCCTTCTGTAATTTATAATGAATGGGAACCTCTTACTATAAACTGGACTGCCGGGGGTTCAGGCGATCTTGTGGAGGTACAGATTACCGGGACAGATATTTACCCCTATACCCAGAGTACCATAAGCGATACAGGAAGTGTAATAGTGAATGATACAGAAGGAAGCGGCGTTATCTCGATAGATAATGCAGTGGTAAGTCCCCTATCGGTAGTAGTGAAGAGATACCGCACCGACTCGGTAAATTCCGTTTACCAGGGCGGCGGAACAAGGGGAGAACACTGGGCCCCGGCTGTCACCATTACTGACTTCCAGCCCAAACTTACCCTGCACATCACCATCAGTCCTGCATATACCGGTTCCGTGACCTCGGATGGAATATATTCAGAGCCGGTTTACTCGGGGGAATACAGGAAATATAGAGTCAGCGAAGAAGTTATCATTACCGCAGAGCCAATAGCCGGCTGGGCATTTGACAACTGGACCGGGGATGTTGAGACAGCGGAAAATCCATATACCATTGTAGGAATGATAACAAATATGAGTGTTACCGCCAATTTTATCGGTTCCAAATAGCATTCTCTTCAGGATAATCATTCCGGCAGGGATGGGAAAAACAATCCTTCCCTGCCGGATTATATCCGCCGATGTGTAAATCTACCAGCCTGAAAAAACTACAGACTTTAAAGCAAGGTTTTACATAATTCAGCAATTCTAAATATGACATTATTATAATATTACCTTCACAGAAGAGTATATAGAAAGAGGAAGCCTATCTTTACAAGCAGGCTATACTTATGCAGAATTTAACTATAAGGAAAGCAGGGAGCAGGGATGAATAAATCTAATTACAAAGGATTTGAAGGCGGCCAACGTTTAGCTATTTTAACAAGATTTTAAGTCAAAATAGCATATTGATAGAATATCTTCATTTATATTATATTCTGTTATAGTATATTCTGTAGATGGAGAATAAAGGAACAGCATGAAATCCGGATTTGTCGCAATTGTGGGCAGGCCGTCCTGCGGAAAATCTACTTTTCTTAATGCCATATGCGGGCATAAGGTGTCGATTGTCACGCCGGTGCCCCAGACAACGAGGAATAAGGTGCGGGGCATCTATACAAAAGAGGATAAATCCAGCCAGCTTGTATTTATTGATACACCGGGATTCCATACATCGGAGAAAAAGTTCAATACATACATGAAAAGTCTTGTACAGACAACGATCCAGGAAAGTGATGCAGTTCTTTACATAATCGATGTCTCCCGGGATATTGGCGAGGAAGAGCATGCTGTCATGAAGATTGTCCGGTCTTTTCCCGGTCCTGTTGTTATAGCGTTGAATAAAATCGATAAGAGCAGGAATTTTTTATCAATTATAATAGAAGAACTCAAGCATACACTCCCGGATACCCCCTGTATCCGGATATCGGCCTTGAAAAAAACGGGACTCCATGAAGTACTGGAAAAACTTATCGAGGATGTCCCGGAAGGGGAGTTGTTCTACCCGGAAGAGTTTTATACGGACCAGCCCCCGGAGTTCAGGATTGCCGAGATAATACGGGAAAAGGCCATGGCAGAAGGAAAGCAGGAACTCCCCCACAGTTTGTATGTTGAAATCCTCGATATGGAGATGCATGAAGAGAATAAGGTACTCTGGGTACGTGGCTTTATCTATGTTGAACGTACCTCCCAGCAGGGGATGCTTGTCGGCAAAGGGGGTGAAAAGATAAAACGGATTATGCACAATGCACGGGAAGAAATTGCCGTTCTTTTTCCCTACACAGTGGAACTCGATTTCCGGGTTAAGGTACAGCCGAAATGGAGAAAAAAGGATCAGATTATCAGGAAGCTGATACAATAAAAACAGGTGAGGTTTCCTTTTCAGTCCCCCATTATCACTTTTACCTGTACCTGGTCTTGAGGGGATAAGTGAACAAGGTTGCCTTCTATCCTCTTTCCATCAACATATATCTCTTTTACCCCCTTTGAAACATGTGCCGGGTTTTCCACATCAATATGATACATGGTATTACGGAAATGCCTTGTTACCTTATACCCGTCCCATTTCCGGGGAAGACACGGGTCTATGAATAGTCCGGTATAATACGGCCGGATGCCGAGAATATATTGGGTGAACGCAATAAACATCCAGCTTGCTGTACCGGTAAGCCATGAATTCCGTGCAAGACCAAATTCGGGATGTGCCGGCCCAGCAATTACCTGGGAATAAACATATGGTTCACTTTTATGAAGGGAAGCGATCCTGTTATAGTGAGTCGGGAGAAGCTTTTCATAGTATTCAAATGCATGATCCCCCCTGGCAAGAAGGCATTCTGCAATAATTGCCCAGGTATTGGCATGACAGAATATCCCCCCGTTCTCTTTTAATCCGGGAGGGTATCCTGTTATGGAACCGATCAAGGGATTATGTGTTGTGTATGCAGGCCAGAGAAGGGCAAGACCATGTTCCGAATTACATTTTTCCCTTGCCATGTCCATTGCCGTTTTGCCTTTTTCATGGGGGGCAACCCCGCTGTAGACAGCCCATGACTGTGCATTCAGATAGATTTTCCCCTCTTTTTCTTTTTCCGTACCCACGGGATTCCCATAATCGTCAAATGCCCGGACATACCAGTTCCCGTCCCAGGCAGTTGCATTAATAACATCCTTTATTTCCCGGGCATCCTGCTTATATTTTTCTGCCAGAATGTCTTTATGCAGGACACGGCAAAGTTCGATTATTTCGAGAAGGGCTTTATGATACAAAAATCCTGTCCAGACGCTTTCTCCTTTCCCGTTTGGACCATGAAGGTTCAGGCAGTCATTCCAATCCGCAGTAAAAGCCAGGGGGATGTTATGATCCCCGCAATGCGTTCTGGTAAAATCCAGTGCCCTGCCCAGATGCTCCTGCACCGTTTCTTCTTTAGTTGCATCGATATAAGGGATCTTTTGTTTCAGGAAATCAAGATCCCCTGTCTCTTTTATATAATTACATACCGAATAAATAAGCCAGAGGTGGTCATCCGAGTATCCTTTCCCATATCCTTCGTTTGTAAGACTGAAATAACCGTGGGAAGCATCCCCGGCTATGTATTGATAGCTGATGAGGTCTGAAAGAAGCGAGGATAGTTCTCTTCCAAGTTGATATGCCGGTCCCATTGCATCCTGGTTTGAATCACGAAATCCCATTCCCCTGTTAATACCACCCTCATAAATAGAAGGGCCCCTGCTTAAATAGAAGGTGGTCCGCATCTGGTAGGGATTCCAGAAATTGATGAATGAATTGATATCCGCTGACGGGGTTTTAAAAATAAAACGGTTAAATACTTTTTGCCAGGAATTTTTGACTTCTGCCAGGGCGTTTTCCGTATAATGAGATGAAAAGTACTTTTGTGATACCTGGATTGCCTGTTCTTTCTCTTTTTCTATGCCTAAAACAAAAATAATTTCCTTTTTTTCCCCCGGGTCAAGGGTAATGGCTATTTTCTGGGCTGCACAGGGGTTCCCGCCGGAGATGTCTTTGTTAGAGAGAGTACCATCAAGAACTCCTTTCGGATTCGCTTCTGTATTGTAAGGTCCGATAAAAAGCTCCCTGCTGCACTCGTAACCGGTTATCCTTTCGGATGAACAGAAATAAACATTCGAATGATAATGATAATACAGGGTGTTATGAAAAATATAATCCCCCTGTCCATAGCATGATGCAATATTATAGGTATATTGATAGTTATCCCTGTCATTCATTGCATCAAAGAGAGCAAATTCTGCATAAGTAAAAAGAGACAGGTCCAGTTTTCCCTCTCCCCTGTTGGTAATTACTAATCTCCAAATCTCCAGGTTATGATCCATGGGAACAAAGTAGGTAAGTTCGGAAAAAATACCGTTATATTCCGATTCGATCATGAGAAATCCGGCACCTAATCTGCATAAATAGGTTTGTTGATCCAGATCTTTCATTACCGGTGCCCAACCCGCACTGTGGAAATCACCTGTTTTATTATCTTTTATATAAATATAGCGGCCGGGTCTGTCAAAAGGGACATTATTGGGCCGGGCTCTTAAAATACGCCTGTTTTTTGCAGATTTATAAAAACTATACCCCCCACCGGTAACAGAGACAAGAGCCGTATAATCTTTATTAAAAAGATAATGCATCCAGGGCATCGGGGTACGGGGATTTGAAAGAATGTATTCATTTGTTTTCTTATCAAAACAGCCGGTCTGGAAGGTTTTTTCTTTCTGATTCATTTTTATTTTTCTCCTTGAAAGCAATCATATGTACCCTTTGAATTCTTACCGGACAAATAAGGTGGCATTCTTTAAAGTACCTGCTGCTGGTATATTAAAAGAGTATGGTGCGGAAAGTCAAGAAGTGAATATGAATTGAAACAGGAAGAAAAGAAAATTTGCCATAAAAATTCATTCTGCCAAAACATCTTTTTCTGATTGAAAACGGATATATTCATCCTCCAGTTCCTCAAAAGCCTCGAAAAATGAATGAGCATTTATATATTCAATACTTTTTTCTATATATGATTTAAATAACATGGCCTGCTTCTGGTATAATTGCTCGGTTTCAAGCGGCCGTATTGCCTGAATGGAAAGCTGGGCCTGCCTGTTAAGGAGCGATTTTTGAAGGTTCAGGACAAAATCTAGATCCCCTTCCATTTGTTTGATGATTTTCTGCCCATGGAATCCGCGGAATATGGATTTGTCCTGTGTACAGGAGGAAAGGAGTTCTTTCCCTTCCACGATAATCATTTCAAGCTCATCCAGTAACCGTTCTCCCTTTTCATAACAGGATTTGTGCCATTCTTCCACCATGGGTCTGAACTTGTTTCTCCACCGGATAAGTTCTATTTTTTTCAGTTCGGTCCTGAACCGGTTCTCATATTGTTCCAGGTGATCCTGTGATTCAGCAAGAATAGCAAAGGTTCTTTTTAAATCATCTTTGCCTTCGCTTCTTTGAATCCGGTCCTGGAGGTTTTTGATTCTTTCCTTTTTTTCGATTATCTCCTTTATTCGCCGGTGAATCATTTTCTCTTCATTTATAAGGTACCGGTTTTTTCTTTTATTTTTAAACTCAAATGCTGTTCTGTAATATATGAAAAAACCCGATGCCCCGAATCCGGATAAAAGCGTGATAAACCCGCTTAACATGAATAAAAAGAAAGATCCCCTTAAAGAGAATAATAAAAAGCAGAGAGATAAACTTAACGCAAAAGTCCCGGAGAAAACCAGGGACAAGCCCCTGTATAAATTCCCTTCTTTTCTTATGGAGGTGACACTTTCTTCATTATATTTATCCAGTTCCCATTTTCTCTTAATATTCCATGAATTCTTAAAACCGCAATTAGGACAGTACTTTTCTTCTTCTGCCACCTGAAAATTGCAGTATCCGCACTGTTTATATGCCATATCTCTTCCTATAAAAATGATATATATATAAACACATACTGTCAATAAAAAGCTCCTTCTGTTTCAAAATATGTTGCGAAATGTGATAATATCCTTTATTCTAGTTATTGTTATGAGAAAGGGGTTTGTATGTAGCACAACGCAGCATAACTGCAAACAAAGGATATTACATCCAGGGTTTAAAGACGCAGATTAACTCTGATTTCTTAATATTTTTCTTAAACAGCGTTCATCTGAGCTAATTTGCGGCTAAAAATTCTTGCCAAAAAAACAAGAATCGGGAGGTTAGTAGCAGGGGGAAATGATGATGGAGGAAAAACGGTGAAAAAAAAAGAAAAAGATATGAAGCAGGAGGCCAGGTATCTGAAATCATTAAAATTGAACCTGGATTTACTCTATATTTTCCTTGGAGAACGGAAAGGCTCGGAAGAGGAAAGGAATCACCTGAAGGACATTATCAGTGAAATGGGTGATGAGATTTATACAGAAGCAGTATGTCTTCTTACACACACGTATCCCCGGAATCATGCAGAAGCAAAAAAGATTATCGTTGATATTATTAAGCACAGAAACAAGATGGTGGATCTTTTACAGAGAAATGTAAGCATCCAGGTTGCAACACTTGATTACCAGGAAAATATCCGGAATATTCTCCTGGAACCAGAAATCATTAAAATAGACAGGTATTCGGATTTATCAAAAGTGACTATCATCAATACCGCAACAATCGCTTATGATAAAAGATTTTTCAATATAGACCTGGAAAAGGAAGTGGAGAGGACAAAAAGATTGAATGCACATCTTTCGCTTATGTTTATTGATATAGAGGAGGAAAATAATGAGAATGGAGAAAACGGGGATGAATCCGGGTTGAATTTTTTTCACTATGTGAACAGGTGTATCAATGTAATCTTAAGGAAATATGATTTTGTATATGGTTATGGAGGAAACAGATTTGTCATACTCCTTCCCCTTACAAATGAAAAAGAAGTAGGGATCGTGGCAGACCGGATTCTTAACAGTATCAGGACATCCAGGGCGGATTTTCCCGGGAAAAAACCGGATGTAAATATTGGAATTTCCTCTTTCAAGGGAGAGAATCTGATAAACGGCAATGAGGTTATTTGTTCTGCAGACGATGCCCTGGCAGCGGCAAAGAAAGGCGGAAAAAATCAGATTTACCTGAATGTGGATAATAAGATTAATAAATCTTTGACTTCTTTCACAGGAATGAAAGAGAATAAGTGTATTACCATAAAGGGGAGACCCCTTGTTCATGGATATGCAGTCGGAAATGCTTTTCATTATTACGATATCGAGACCCGCCATATAGAAGTGCGTACTATATCAAAGGATAAAATACCCGGGGAGATGAACAGAATCAGGGAGGCATTAAAAAAGGTAAAAGAAGATTACAGGGAAATGCAATCCGGTATAGACAGCAGTAAATTTGCTTATAAAGCAGAAGTATTTAATGTATATATTTCACTCCTGGAAGATATTACGCTCCTGGAAGAGATAGAAAAAAAGCTGAACAGTGATCTCCTTAATGCAGAACAGGTGGTAAAAAGTGTATTTCATCAACTTGTCTATAAATTCAGGTTGTCTGACAGCCTTTTAATACAGGAAAAAGCCCTGGATATCGAAGACATCGGAAAAAGATTATTAAGAAAATTGACAGGTATTGAGGAAAATATTCTTTCTTATATCCCTGAATCTTCAATTATCTTTGCAACAAGGCTTCTCCCTTCTGATATTGTACACCTCAGACAAAGAAACGTTTCTGCTATCATTACTGAACAGGGCGGTGATACATCATATTCTGCATTGGTTGCACGGGATCTTGGGATACCGGCGGTTTCCAATATAGTCTTGAATGAAAGGGATGTCCCTGAAGGTGTGGAGGTGTTGATAAACGGTTATGAGGGATTGGTCATTGTATATCCCGATACATTAATGAAAGATAAGATTCTTAAAAAGATTGAAAAAACAAAGCTGGACAGTATTAAAATAAGAAAAGAAACAAAAAAAATGAGATTACAGATTGCCGATGAAAAGATTTTTGTGGATGCCAATATATCTGCACATACAGATACAAAAGAGGTTATTTCCTGCGGATGTGATAATATCGGATTGTTCCGTATAGAGCCGCTCTATATGCATTATTCATCATTACCCACCGAAGCCCAGCTTTTTTCGGATTTAAGCAGTCTTTTAAAAGATTATAAAAAGAAACAGATAACTATCCGGCTTGCAGATTTTGGCGGTGATATAATACCCCCGTATATCAGATCAAGTGATAAGCACAGATCACTCCTGGGCTTAAGGGGGGTAAGGTTTCTTTTTGAATACCCGGAAATTCTTACAGACCAGCTCAGGGTATGTCTTCAATTAAGCGCGTATTTTCATATAAAGATTTTAATTCCCATGGTTACCGTTTTTGAGGATGTGATGATTGTCCGGGATTTATTGGAAACACAGAAAGAACTTTTTTTAAAAAAGCGAATCAGGTATAACCCGGATATTCAACTCGGTTCCATGATCGAGTTACCTTCTGCCCTTATGACTTTTAATGAAATCCTCCAGCAATCTGATTTTATAAGCCTGGGGACAAATGATCTTATTCAATATACAATGGCGGCAGACCGTCAATTGATAGAGGTTTCCACCTATTTTGAAAGAGGGTATTCAATCATTCTTCCCCACTTAAAGGATATTTTCCGCAAGGCAAAAGAAGCAGATACCGGGATAAATCTAAGTGGGGAACTTGCGGGAAATACGAGATTTACCGGGGAACTCCTTGATGCGGGTCTCCGTAATTTCAGTGTTGCCCCTTTCTTTATCCCCATGCTTAAAGATAAGATCCATTCTATTCTTTCCAACCGGTAAAGGAGAATAGCCGGATGAGTAAGGAGTCTGTGGTTTGTGGAGTACCTCTGTGACAGAGGATTTGATGTAAATCTGCCTGCACCATACGGAACTACACCGCTTCATTATTCAACAATAAACAGCCATATTGGGATTACAAGGTTTTTGCCGGAACACGGGGCAGAGGTGAATGCAGTTAACAAATACAAAACCAGCCCCCTTCATCATTCTTCGGAAAAGGGTGATAAAGAATCCATAGAACTCCTTATAGCAAGCGGGGCCGATGCTTTTTTAAAAAACTCACAGGGTAATGATTGTTTTAATGTGGCAAAGGATGTGGATACCCAGCATCTTTTGATAGAATTAACAGGTCATGATCCTGTTTCCGGCTGGCTGCTTGCTGCTGTCCAATTTTACCGGGAACTCGGTTTCTGGCCCGGTTTTAAGGAGTTAAATGACCATGATCTTGTCATATCACTCAAAACTCTGAACCAGGAACAGGGGAATCCTGTTTTCAATATAAATGAACGGGAAACCGAATTACGTATGTTAAGCCTGGATAAAACCCGGGATTTTAACGATACCAGAGTATATAATAAAAAGCAGGCAATTGCCTTTATAAGAATTGTCAGTTATACAATTCCATTATACTTACAGCTGCCCAGAGTACAGCGGCCTGACCGTGCAGGTCTCCAACACGCCGCGGCCGGGTCAGGTAAAAATTGAGAGTAGAGCCTTCCCTGGTCCCGATGCAGATTTCCCGCACTTTACCATTGGAATTAACATACGTCGCAAGTGCCCGGAATCCATTCTCAATCACAGGGACGTATTTCTCTTCCGGAAGCCAGCCCAGACGTACGCCGGTGGCCATGGCGAACAGGAACATCCCTGTGCAGGATGTTTCAAGGTAGCTGGAAGGTGTTGTGATTACCTGGTGCCACATACCGCTTGAGTCCTGGCTGTTTTTTAAAGCCGCCATCATTTTGAGATATGCATTCATAATCACATTTCGCTGGGAGTGACTCTGCGGCATATTTTTTAAAACTTCTGCCATCGCAGCAGCTGCCCACCCGTTGCCCCTGCCCCAGAAAAATGGTGCATTGGATGTATGGTGGAAAAGCCCGTT
Source organism: Spirochaetales bacterium (assembly GCA_016935735.1). Taxonomy (GTDB): domain Bacteria; phylum Spirochaetota; class Spirochaetia; order SZUA-6; family JAFGRV01; genus JAFGRV01. The sequence continues at coordinate 16,783 of JAFGQK010000383.1, forward strand.
GGACTGCTGAAGCCTGGCAATATAGGCTTCAAACTGAACCCCGCAGCGGTCCATGTATTTTTTTCCCCCAAGGGCTTTATAAGCCTGTGTCTGGAGGGAGCAGATCATATATAAATCATCCACCCAGAATCTTGTATAACGGCATAATCCGTCTGAACGCGGGGGATTGAACTCATCATCTGCAAGGTTCCGGGCAATAGTCAGACAGGAGGAGTTATCCGTCTGCTGGTAAAGCCCGAACGGCCATATCCCGAAGATATTGTTATCCACATGTCCGGTATTCGGCTGCTTCTGCCCGCTTAAGTAAGGGGCATAGAGATTTACACTCCCATTAATCAGGGTGGAATCACCCACAAGCCCGGCATACCACAGTGTTCCGTGCCAGGTACATGCAACAGCGTAATGAGTACCGTTTTCATTCCGGTTAAGGAGGTTGTATGTAATTCGTTCCGCAACATCTGCAGCCGAGTTCCTGACATCACTGGCAATCGGTCCCGGATATCCCCCGGGAGACTGGAAGTACCCTGGGCAAGCGTGATTTAATAATAACAACAGAAAAATAAATTTAACTTTTTTAAATGTGTTCTTTATCGCTATTTCTCCTTCTTTATGTATAAAATCTGTTTTCTCGTTTTTTCAATTACTTTATACTAAAATAATATTATATTATACCGGAACAACCCTGTCAATGGTATTTTACTGTCTGTCGGAGTTTCGGATAACTTGACAATTATTTACAATTTTGATATATTAATTAATAAACTTTTTAAAGGTTTATTGATTAAGTAGGTTAATATATCTTCTATGAATCTAATAAATAAAATTTATATTTATTGGCGAAACACTATTATTACTGTTTTTGTTATATTTCTTTTGACTGCATCAGGATGCCAGTTCTCTGAACCACACAAAGACCCTTTTTTTGTATATGCAAACGAGCTTGATGCTGCTGAAACTGAAATCCCATGGAAAGAAATAAATCTGACCGGTACGAGCGATTATGCCGGAGAGTGGGTTGTTACAGGGGATATTGATAATGATAATGAAGTAGAGATTATAAGTGCGAAAAATTTTAATCATTCGGATAATCATTATACTACTTCAGTCGCAGCATTCAACCTGGATGGCACTCTCCTCTGGGAATGGGGAGATCCGGGAGGTGGCCAGGAGCATTGCAGTTATGATGTTGCATGTCAAATCTATGATTTGGATAATGACGGAAACATGGAAATTGTCATTGCAGGGGATGGAACTCTTTTTGTTCTTAATGGAGCAACAGGTGAGGAGGAATGGTCATTTTCCATTCCTGCAAACGCCTCTGATTGTATTGTTTTTGTAAACCTGAATGGCGGACCCAGACCGGAGGATATTCTTGTAAAAACAAGGTATTCGAAAATATGGGCATATAAAAAAGAAGGAGAATTACTTTGGAAAATCGAGTACCCTGGTGGATATAGAACGGCACATCAACCATATCCGCTTGATATTGATGGGGATGGTAAAGATGAAATTATGGCCGGGTATGCAATGGTAAACCATGACGGTTCAATAAGATGGGTTCTTGATGAATCCAAACTACCGTTAAAACAAGGACATCTTGATTGTTGTCGTGTATATAAAAGAGGTTCGTCACCTGATGATTTACGGCTTATTATTACTTGTTGCAGTGATAATGCAATTGCAATGATTGATGGTAATGGAACTATACTATGGAAGATTACAGGGTATCATTTTGAATCTATTGATATTGGCGAGGTCTGCCCGGATTACCCGGGAAACGAGATTTTTGTAGATATTGATCATTGTTCCTGGGGTGAAAGTCCTGCCTGGCTGTTGAGTGGTAATGGAAGGGTTCTGGGCCGTATTATTACAGACAGAAGCCGGAGACATACTCTTATTGATTGGGAAGGAAATGGATTACAATCTATGGCAATAGGCCAGGCACAGGCATTATTCGGATATAATTGGGAAAAGAAGGTCTATTATGAAATTCCGGGAAATACCTTTCCTTCAAATGATAGTATATGTTGTTTTAATAGTTTTATAACAAATGACGATAGAATGGATATTGTTTTCCTGACTGAAATAAATAATGAATATAATCTTTTTATTTATAAAAATCCTTCTGTAGCTGGTAGTAGTGAATTCGAATTAGGAACAGGATATAATTTTAGTCTTTATTAAGTCTTAGTAAAATA
>JAFGQK010000384.1 GCA_016935735.1 Spirochaetales bacterium
ATCCCGGAACAGGTGGCAGGATGTTTCCAGAATCACTGGCAGGATGTCTCCGGAATGGGTGGCAGGATCAGGCCGGAATACTCAATCACGTTCAAATCTCGTGCAATGGTAAAAAAAGCTAATAAAACAGCATTTTAATTGCACGAGATCGGTACTTGTAAATTCCAATCATTTTTCCAAATTTACAAATTGAACGAATAATTTTATAATTCTTCTTCTGTGTGTTCAGTGTAGTTCTTTATCTTTCTGTCAGTAGGGATGCCCGATATCGAATTCCCACCCTTTCCTGCAATATAGGCACCATATCCCCGACGTTTTACCAGGTATCCTTCCAGTTCAAGGATCCTGTATGTTTTTAATACAGTATTTATGCTTACCCCTAATTTTTTTGCAAGGTTTTGGGCAGGATAAATCTTTTCCCCGGGCTTAAGCAAGCCGGTTTTAAGGGCAAAAATAACCTGGTCATGGATCTGTTTATAAAAAGGAATACTGCTCGAAAAATCCAAAGTAATGGCAAGATCCGCCATGAAATAGCTCCTTTATGATAGCCGGTTTATATCCGCAAACAATCTTTAAAAAAAGTCCGGGATTGTTTATCCGGATAGTTATTATCCTTTTCTTAAACAACCCCGGGACCTGCCTGGTATCCTACCATTAAAAACTCAATTTGCACTTAAGATAGACAAGCGGCTGAACCATATCAATAATGGTAGATCCCATAAAGCTTAAGTCATATTCACCATAGAACTCCGAACCCTTTTTCCCGAAAAAGAGGGTGGAACCAAGTTCAACCTGGAAATTGGCATACATATCATAACTGATAACAGGAATAAGGGCACAGCTCCCGTCATTCAGATTAAAAAATGCACCTGCGGAAACCTTATAGTAATCGAGGAACGTCTTATCCAGGTAAAGAAAGAGATAGTCCTCTCCCATAAGTATCTTTTCCCCGGAAAGATAATCCAGCACATTATACTCTTTCATATCAGTCACCCCATTGCCCTGGTGATAGTATTCACACCGTGCATCTGCTTCAATAACAGGAATGGTATAAAAAAAACCAGCACAGGCTTCCAGAAGGTCTTTTGCTTCGTGACCTTCAAAATCGAATGCCGAATCATCGGAATTCCTGGGCAAATTTACCACAGCTTCACCGTATACATTAACATCCCAGATTCCCCCGGCAAAATCCATACCTGCGTAGTATGAACGGGTGTGTGCTGTTTCAGCGTAAAGCACTTCCTTTATCCAGCTTAGAGAAAGATCAAATGAGCCGATATTCCCTTTAAGCTTTATACCATAGGGCAGGTTATTCCAGTCACCGTCTTCTATTGCCGAAGTGGTCTTATGGGATTTATCCTGGAATGCGGCGTATCCTTCGATTGCATATCCGGGAAAGAGTGAGAAAGCAGGTGCTATTCCATAAGTTCCCGGTGTTTCCTCGGTAATTGTATTCATGAATGGGACAAGACTCACTTTCTGGGTGGGATTGAACGCATACCCTGTCCCCCAGGCAATAGGCATTTTTCCGAATTGCAGGTCAAATCTCCAGATACTCATTTTCCCGTAAAAGTGGTCAAAATTAAATGTCTGGATGAAATCGCCCCGGGGAAAATCCGCCTGGTATCCGGCGGAAAGAATCCCATAGTGCTCAAAAAGCATAGTGGGGTTCTGGTTTCCCAGTTTTGCATCGTAGGACATCTCTGCATGAAAAGAAAGGTTTTCTCCCGGGTTCCAGTCCCCTTTAAGCCTTAAGTAGGATATATTCCCGACATATGATGTGTCAAATTCATCACCGTCATAGATAAAATCGATTGCCAGAAAGTTGACAAGATACCCGTACAGGCTGAATGTCTCTTCGGTAAAGCTTCCTGATTCTTCTGCCTCTGTTACCACATCGTCCGGGATATCAAAGAGATCCGAATCATACTCATCTTCAGCGGCAAAGGAAAATACCAGGGTGGTGAATAATACAATGATCGATAAAATAATCGTTCTTTTCATTTCTTCCTCCAATCCTTCCTTAATGGGCTTTATTTATAGAAACGGGCCGGGTCAAAATATTTATCATCGATTTCTATATCATATTCCGCGTTAAGGGTAAGAATCACGGTCATACTCTCTTTATAGAGATTTGCCATAATGATCCGGGAAGGCATAAGACGGCCGCCGATTTTTTTTACCTCTTTCATAATAAGGTCCTTATAATGCCCTTCTTCCTCCGTATAGTATTCGATCTTGTCCGTAAGATAGGTTTCCTTATTCACATAGATAATGATTTTTGTATATGATGAATCCGCTGCCTTTGGGTTGCCCTGTATAACCCATTGATCTTTCGAGCTTTCCAGCATGGTAAAGGTATATTTCTCTTCATATTTACCGCTTCCAAGGTCTTCATAGGTAAAATCGCCGCCAACTCCCTGGACGGATTTTTTCCTGGACTGGCCGGCAATCTTCCTTACCCTTCCTGTTGAAGGAAAGAATACCCATTGGTCATCCCCCCTGGAAAGGATGCACAACCCCTTGATAGTTTTGGGGGAAAGGAAAACCATGTATGAATCTTCTTCTCCCTTACCATAAGAGAGAACCTTGAACTGGCGGTTATCGTCCTTATTGTATACATCAGGGTAGACAATCATGGTGAGCTCTGCTTTACTCGAATCGGTACTGTGCATTTCCTCCATTTTTCGGATGATAGAAAGTGCGTCTTCCGTTTCAGCACCAAGGAATGATACACAAATCACCACCAAAATTGTAATAATAATCATTTTTACCATGTATTTCATGGTACACCTCCTTAACTATTTTTTATCTGCCGGCACTTTCCGTTCTTTTTTCTTTATAAATGAAAGGAGTGCGGGCAGGATGATAAGCGTTGTCAAAAGACAGGCCGTTATTCCAAAGAAAAGAATCGATCCAAGGGATGCAATCGAGGGGAAACTCCCCACAAGACTTAATGACCCGAATCCAATCATTGTGGTAAGTGCGGAAAGGAACACCCCTTTTCCTGTATACCGGTAGGTTGTTTCGATATCCCCTTCTGTTTTATACCGGTGCGCAATATGAATACCGAAATCAATTCCCATCCCGATTACAAGCGGTATGATAATGACATTCACCATATTCATTTTTAATCCGAAAAGGGGATAAGCGCCAAGCATCCAGATCATCCCCACGACAAGGGGAACAGTTGCAAAGAGTGTATATTTCAGGCTTCTGAACGTAAGGAGAAGAAACACGAATACCGAAAGAAAGATAAACAGTGCTGCTTTGGGTGTTGCTTCATTAAATTCTTTCAGCCATTCCACGAGAATCTGTGGGGTCCCTGTTATTTTTTGGGATACTTTTTCGAGGTTACTGTTGAACCGTTCCGTATTTGCAAGATCAGCAAAAATATCCTGGCGGGGGTAAATCATTATGAGGTTTTTTGTCCCGCTTTTATCAAAATAATTCTTTCTGTAACTTTCCGGCAGATCGGCAAGAATATCGTCCTGGGTAACCGAGTCTTTTATATCGGTCATCGAATCGATAATCCGGTCCATTTCCGGGGCAAAGGCAAGATCAAGCAGGGAAAGGCGTTCGGCATAGAGTGGGGGATCCGATTTTATTAACGCTATAAGTTTCTGAAATACCTCTTTCCCGGGTCTGCCGACCTCTGCACCGAATATTTCCCTTATCATTTCATTCCTTCTTCTCACAATCTTGTTATCTTCACCCAGTCCTGCAACGGAAAGCTGTCCGATTTCAATGATATTGTCCTCCAGTCTGTCAACCTGGGCAATAAATTCTTCCAGTTCGGATTCAGAATAGAAAAAAGTGGTGTAACGTTTATCTATATTATGCAGTTCCCGGATAATATCGATCCTTTCGGGTATTTCATCTTTGTCCGGGATAAGCTGTGATATGGAACTTACCTGTGCAACAAGCTTCTGTTTTTCCAGTTTTTCCGTGAGTTCCCGTGCTTCTTCTATACTCTCTGCAATATACATTGATGCATAGGGATTGATATCGAATTTTTCCATAACCTTGTCATACTGGACAATTGAAGGCATTTGCTGGGGCTCAAGTTTCATAATATCGTATTCATATTTATTCAGGAAAAATGCCGAATAGAGGAGACCTGCGGTTATAATTAATCCTGCAATCAAGGTCACCCACCGGTATTTATAAGTGATTTTTCCCAGGCTGGACAGAAAATTAAAGTTTATTTTCGGTAAACGGGTAGAGGCAAAATCCTTTTTCTTTCCGAATAAGAGAAGTAAAGACGGGAGGATAAACATCATTGCAATCAAACACATAACAATGCCGATCCCCATAACTATACCGAACTGGACAAAGGCTTTTGAACCTGTTGCAGAAAGGACAAAAAAGCCGATTGCAGTGGTAACTGCGGCCATGGTTATTCCAAGACCGGATTTTATATACGTGTTTTTTATTGCATCTTCGGGAGTGTATCCTTCTTCCCTGTAGGTGTTAAAGTTTACAATTACCTGTATCCCGTAGTCCACTCCAAGTCCTATAAGCAGGACAGCCATCATACTGGTAAGCATATTCACTTCTCCAAGGGTAATCCCGAGAAAGCCGAAACTGAAAATAACACCGCAGATAAGTGCGATAATGACAAAGACCACTGCCCGGATTTGCTTGAAAGAAAAAATAAAGAGGAGAAGAATAAGTGCCAGCGCTACAAGAGAAGGAACACTCATGTCAAAACTCATGGCATCCTGTTCATCCCCCTGTGTTGCCACATCACCTGTATACCCCACCTTTAGATCCGGAAAGTTTTTTTGAACTTTTTTAAGGATTGCTTTTATTTCTGTCATCATTTCGTTGATTTTCTCTATTTCAATAATATTAAAATCAGGAGAAATCGTAAAAAGGAGCATCGTATTATCATAGTTGAATCCATATTCATCACCATAGAGAAATGTTTCGGCAAGCATTTTTCCCTGGTTTTTCATTGCATCTTCTGTCTTCCCGGGCTCTTCCAGGTAATCTTTAAGTTGTATAAAAAAGCTCTCCATCTGGTTAAGCATTCCGACTGCTTCATTTTCCTGCTTCCTGGTGTTTATTTCTTCTTCTGCTTCATCACCGGTATAGGTTTCTTCAAATGAATCATTTATAGCGGTAATGAACGGGAGCAGGTTCACTTTCTTAAAGAATTTTCCTGTTTTTTCCAGATCATCTGCTTCCTGGAGTAACAGTCCCCACTTTTTAATATACTCCCTGTCTACTTTGAGGTTAATTGCCCGGGTATTATCCATTACAGTCTTGTTTGCTTTAACTTCCGATGCAAAAGCCTCTGCACACTCTATCATCCGCTCCTTATCCTCCCCCTCCACCGTTATCATCACCATGGAACCGCCGGAAAAAAGATCATCGAGTTCTTTGTACATTTCTATTTTGGGATTATTTTCCGGCAGCATGTCATCCATTTCAGTTTTCATTTCGATATTCGAGGCCGCAATAAAGGATAAAATAATAAGTATTGCACCAACAAAAGGAATGATTTTACAGTACCTGGTAACAAATCTTGCCAGGGCTTGCATTATCAGTTCTTCTATTTTCATAATAACCTCCTTTGATGCTGTTTTATTGTATTAAAGTATTAGTACAATAAAAATATAGTACATTAATACAATATTGTCAAATTCTTTTTTCCATTTTTTGAAAAAAAGATTACTGGAGGGATGTAAGCGATTTGTTTTTATCAAGAAAGGCGAATTATATAATCATTTCCTTACCAGGTGGAAAACACTATCTGTGGTGATAAAAATTACAGGATTATCTATTTGGACAATCCCAATGTCTTTTCGATCCTTGTCCTGGTGACACTCAAGATTTCCGCTGTTTCCACACGAAGGAATTTGAAAAATATCTCATAATGCTTTTCCTTCCGGTACATTTTCCCGGTTATGAGTACTTCTGCACCGAGTAATGCACCTACTTCCACTGCACTTTCATCGCTGATGATGCCGGAAAGCTGGAGTTCCATTTCCTCGAGTATTTTCTGGAGGTCTTCACGTTCCACCATGGTAAATCTTTCATCCGCGGAAACGGTTTTTACAAGCTGGTCCGTGAAATACTCCGCATCGATTTTGTATTTTTCATCCGAAGAAATGACAGGAATAACACTTATACGGATTCCCTTTTCAAGTCCGATGCTTGAATAATCAACGAGTTGTGACACTGCCATTTCAAACAATTTGTTCAGGGTTTCTTCCTTTTCCTCTTCTTCTATTCTCGTGGCCTCAAAATATTCTTCTCCTTCCTCCATAGGTTGACCGGTGAGATAGCTGAGTTCTTCTTTTGTAAACCGGATGATAATTGCCTCAAGCTTATCGGTCTGGAAATTTGCTCCGGTATGGTGGCTTACACTCCCGGTTCCTCCCCCTGCACTCTCACCCTGTTCACCATAGGTAAGGAAGATATACTTTGCATAGGTATACTGGGATATCTGTCTTAACACATATTCGCCTTCAACCGAAAGACCTCCTGTCCCCACGGTAAAGAGTTTAATCCCTTTATCCCGGGCATCGTGAACCGCATCTACATACGAATACTCCTGGTTGTAATCCAGGTGCGGCGGTGCATCGGTAATAATGAATCCCAGCCTGATTCCTCTGCTGTTCCATTCAATATGCTGGATTGCATCATCCAGCGCAGCCTGGAGGTCTTCCCGGACATCGCCACCGCCATCCGCTTCCACCTGGTCCAGTTCTTCCCTGAACTCATCAAGATTCCCGGTCAGGGGGATAATTTTCGTTATATATTCTTCATCACCCCTGTCCTTGTACAACACCATACCAAACCGGACCCTTGGTTTTGATGAAAGGGAAACAATGTTCATATTGATAATCTCGATTGTTGTTTTAAGCCGGTTGATTTCCTCACCCATGCTCCCGGTCGTATCGAGGATAAAAAGAATATCAAGGGGTACATTTTTCATATCCGGCCCTGGGTTATCAAAGACAATATCGACCTGCCTTACCCCGTCCCGGAACACCCGGACGCTTTTTTTCCGCTGCTGATATCTCTCCTCAACATTCGTTGAGGCACGATTGTAATGTATAAGGTTCACCTCGACATCAAAGTATTCCAGGGTGCCGTATTCAGATGGGAAAAAAAGAAATGACCCGTCTGCATAGGATTGGCCTTTGCACAGGGTGCTGCCGTTACCAAAAATAGTGACTTCTGCATTTGGTATGGATTTCCCTTTATTGTCCATGATCTTGAAGATTATCCGCTCCCGGATATTTATACCAAAATGAGATACATAGTTATAGGTGGTAAGAAAATTGATAAAATAGTTAAATTGTTTATTGTCATCTGCATATCCGGCCCGTAACCCCGACGTTGAAGGAATTCTGTCTTTTCCTGTTTTTCCGTCATCACCCCTCTTCATACTGTCATCCATCGGATCCAATTCTTCTGAATCCTCGAAACCGCTCACCGTATCTTCTATAATTCCTTTACTCCATTCTTCATCACTATCTTTTGTTTCACTTTCTTCTTTTTCTTTCTTATCGGCAGAAAAGGGTTCTTCCCCGGATTCATCCTTATTCTGTACAGTAGTTGCACAGGAGAAAAAGGAAAATATCACTATAATAGAAAGAAAAAGAAAAAAATATATAACGGTTCTTTTCATGGCCAGCCTCCGGTCATTAATCTTTATATATATACGGAAAATGAGTCATCCGGTAACATCGTTTATTCAAGGGATCCGAATGTAGAAACAAACTTATTTATTATCGCATATCTCTCCCTGTAATATGACTCCCATTCTTCTGAAAGGGTTTTTTTTAGAATATTGTCATAGGTTTCCACGATAATTTCCTGTTTATCGTTTATATGACTTGTTATTAAAATACGGTTTAAACCCTGAACTGACGCTCCTTTTGTTGTGTTGATGATTTCTGCCGTAAGAATAAGCGAATCCCCTGTATATGACCGGTAGTGTTCCAGGTCATAGGGGGTAAGTTTCCATCTTTGCCCCGAAACAAAGTTGCCCATGGAATAAAGGATAAGCTTCCTGCAACCATCCTTCTCGATAATTTCATATGGTTGAAGCACATGGGGATGATGCCCGTAAACAATATCAGCACCTGCCTGGATGAGTTCCCGGAAGTAAGTTATTTTTTGTTTTTCCGGGTACAGGGCATATTCCCTTCCTGCATGGTAAGAGACAATAAAAAGGTCATAATGAGCAGCATTCTTTTTTACAAATGACAAAAATGCCCCTGCATCCGTCTCATTTCTGTAATCGACAATATGGATATAAGGATTTTTCCCGGGAAAGTTTAAAAATTGGGTAACGGAAATAAACCCGATTTTAAAACCCTTTTTCCTTATCTCGACGGGCATGAATTCCTGTTCCGTATTTCCCCTTGTCCCGGAAAAATAGATGTTCATCTCATTCCCGTCACGAAGAATCATGAAGGAGCCGAGGGTATTGAAAACACCTTCCCTGCCCTGGTCCAGGGAATGGTTGTTTGCAAGGGAAAAAACATCAATCCCTCCATTAATAGCGGCCTGGACATACTCCCTGTGAATATTGAAACGGGGATATGTCATATATGGCAGGTTCTCATCAACCGGGGTTTCCAGGTTGGAAAAGGTAAGGTCATCGGCTCCCAGTATATCTTTTACCTGTTCATACATAACAGAATAATCTGCTATCCTGAAATTCACTTCATGCGCCATTGTATCACCAAGAAAGGTAAGCGATAATGATGTTTGAGGATGAATAATACCGGGAAGGATGGAAAAAATAAAAAAGCATATATATGATTTGTATTTACACTTTAGAATATTCATCATATACCTGGTTACCATCTTCCTGTTCAACTATACCCGGTCATACTGGCTTATACTTTCTTTAATTATACAACAATTAAAATAAATTTCAAAGTAAAGGGTTACTTTTTTTTCATGATAAGCAGGGTATCATAATCAAACAAGTCCCTGTTAAATGGCACGGATAAATGGAAAGGCTGATTCTCCCATGGCCAGACATCGTAGACAAGCATCCTGCCCCCTTTATCCAGGACAGGGGAAACATACTGGACATGTTCGCCAAGCACCTGCCCTATTTCATTGACAGGCGGCTTTTTTTTATCGATATATGCAGCAACCCAGATAACAGCCCCCAGGCAGGCAGGTTCTTTTTTTAAGAAACCGGCAAGCTGTTTATTATCGAGTCTTTTCTGTTCAATATAATAGAGTGTGTGAAGATGCCTGGATTCAAGTATTGTTTCCAGGGTTTTCTTTACTACCGGGGAATGGGCGCCGTAATTTGCCCAGTTGATCGTTCCGTCCGGTAAAAAAACGTCCCCGTGTATATTTTCCATTACAAGCCCGAGCCCGGGGTTTGCCGGATGTCTGGGCATAAGATCAAGGATATCATCTTCACTCATATCTGATATCCCCCATATCCCGCAGATCAGCCGGATTAATGCAGCCTCACAACTCAGATTGTATTTCTGGTAATAGCGGGTAAAGTTATTCTGAACCCAGTCTGCTACTCTTGTTTTATCGGTAAGGGCATCGGGATGAAGTAGTGCCGGTGATTCATCCGATGCCCCGGCCGCAGATGAAGATACTGTTTCGATACCCTGTTGTGGGGATGGGGCAGGGACAGTTAATTCTTCCTGCCCTGTTCCGGGTACGGGTTTTAAAGCAGAGGTTTTAAAGCAGGAGGTATTCAAAAACAGAACGGTAAATAAAAGACAGGCGAATGATAACAGAATTTTTCTTGCCATAAAACCTCTTTTTTAAAGATTTCAATATTTATGTTTCGGAAGAACATTATAAAAAGATCAGTTGATAAAGTCAAATCCATTGTGTCCCGGGCGCGGTTTCCCGGGAGGATTCTCTGTATATTGAATTTTCATTCAAAATACAGTATCTTTAAAAAAGGGGAAGGTTATGCCGATAAACTGGATTAATTATAAAGGAAGAAAAATACTTCATGAAGATTTTAAAAAATTAAATAAAGAAGAAATGATCGCGGTGGTGGATAGAGCAATTGAACTGGTAAATGAAACGGATGAGGATTTATATCTCCTTATAGATTTTACCGATACATTTATTTCAGAAGAATTTTTTACGAAAGTTAAGAACATGGGTGTATATTACCGTGATAGAATAAAAAAATCAGCGGTTTTAGGTATTTCCGGAATAAAAAAAGTTCTCTTTACTGCTTTTAATGCATTAATGGGATCTAAAGGTTTTAAAGCATTTAAAGATGAAACTGCTGCAAAAAATTTTCTGGCTGAATAATAAAAAGAACTTTTATTTTATGCATTGGTTCCTGGGGCTGTCTAAAAAGTCGGAGTGAAACGTAGGCTTTTTAGACAGCCCCCCCAATTGTTTTTATAAGGTACCATTCTTTTTATAGCAAAGTTCAGGCTGTGGAATGCTTACCACGGTGCTTGGCTCTACTGATGCTGTTATCCATGTATTACCGCCAATTACTGCATACTCACCGATTATTGTCCTGCCGCCGAGGATTGTGGCATTTGAATAAACAGTAACATTATTTTTCAGGGTGGGGTGCCTTTTTTCTCCCCGCATGAGTTTCCCTTTCCCGTCCTTTGGAAAAGAGTGAGCACCAAGGGTAACTCCCTGGTAAATTTTTACATTATTCCCGATTTCCGTGGTCTCGCCAATCACTACTCCTGTGCCATGGTCAATAAAAAAGGATTCGCCGATTGTTGCACCCGGGTGAATATCGATCCCTGTCTCCTTATGAGACCACTCACTCATCATCCTTGGAATAAGGGGAACTTTCTCTCTATAAAGCATATGTGCAATACGATGAACAGTAATTGCTTTTATAAACGGATAACTTAAAATGATCTCATCATAGGATTTAGCTGCCGGATCCCCGTCATACGCTGCATGAACATCAAGCTTTATAAGCCGTCTGATTTCCGGTACACCCTCCAAAACCTTTATAGTAATTTTTGTCGCCCTCCACTTGCATTCACAATTCTCACAATTATCCAGTGTGCACTGGTATTGAAGAGCCCTGGTGATCTGGCGGATACATTTTCCATACAGACCTTCGATGATGGAACCCACATAAAAATGAACCGATGAAGTTGTTACTATTTCATTCCCTGCAAAACCGGGAAAAATAATACGAAAAAGATCATAAATAATATCCGCGATAGATTCCGTTGTGGGGAGGTTTAGACCATCCACATGGTTAATGCCAATCTGGGTTTCATAAGAATCTTCGAGTTCCCTGATAAGACCCAGCATCCTGTCTTTTTTCCAGTTTCCGTTTTCCTCCATAATGGATCACCTCACAGCATCCTGCAAATATAAAAAATAGAAAGGATTATAATCTATTTTATCAATAAAATACATTTTTTTATTTATAATGTCAAGTAATATAGTAATATATCAGTGATTTGGGTAACTGCCCGATTGGCAGAGCATTACAACAGCATCGGACAACTGCTTCTCAATGGTCTCACTAAGCTCCGATATGTCTTTTTTGGATGTTCTTGAAAGTCGAAAACCTCGCGCGGAGCCAGTCTTGAAGACTGTCCAGGTTATTATAAAAGCAAGTTTCCCGCCTTGTACCAGCCAATGGTCTGCTGCGCTATTGGTACCTATCTTTCTATTATTCAATGTTTTATTGGATTAATCAACAAGAACTAACAAAGCTCTTCCACTTTTAAATCGATCGTATAAGAATAAAACCTGGTGGATAATCCATCGACGGGAATTATCCTGGTAGAAAAGTGTGAAAGGATATGATTGCCGATATGCTGGGCAATGGTTTCATCGATCATGATATAATCCGGCTCCGAGTATTCCTTTTCCAGCCAGGTAAGCCGTTTCACTGCTTTTTGTGTATTTTTTACATCATGTAAGAGGGGAATACTCATCCCGATTATTTTGAGTTTTATTACATCGTCCAGGGGACAATTGAATAGATTAAAGTGTTTAAGCCAGTGGAGTGTTTTTATGGAAAAAAGTACCAGGCTATTACAATTCTCTGAATAAGCAACAGAATCATTATCAAAACTGAAATAAAGTGCATCTCCTTCTTCTGCCACCAGTTCTGTCCTGAATTCCCCGGAGGAATGAAGAATTTCTTTAAAAATATCATCGACAAGACAGGAGAACCGGGTTGAGTATTTTTTTACCAGTTCCGTACTGGAGACAACATCCATTTTCAGATAAAGAACTGTCTTAATCTTCTTTTTCGGTTTAAAATGCTGAAAAAAATGCTCGGCTCCCGGTATCTTATATACTTTACCGCAGTAACAATTTCCATCGATATATATTTTTGCTATGACGTTTAAAAACTTTAAGAATTTCTCATCATCCAGTCTGTTGGAAAGTATATCTGCCTTTTCCTGTTTCTGGAGGTTTTCCCAATCATTCCGGTTGCCAAGGCCGTTGATTGACTGTAAGAATACGTTATGTGACAACATACTGAGCGGAAGGGTGGATTCTTCCAGTATTTTCTTGAATGATTTTCTAAGATTATTTTTTTCACTATCACTCATTTTTTTATATAATTCATATATATCCATGTTTCTCTCTTCCTTCACCAGGCAGCTACAGGAGAACTATAAATTGAACTATAGTTTACATAACACAAATTGTCAAGGAAGAGTGGCATCACGGGTGCGTTTACTCCGGCACCCGGCACGAGATGGAATCCGTCTCCTGGTATATGAAGCCAGTCATCACCCGGGGTAATATAGATAAAAAAGTTCGATTACAATACATTTATCCGGATGAGGCTATTATTTTTTCCAGCAATTCACTTAACTCCACAACATCAAAAGGTTTTTTTATAAAACCTTTCAGTCCCATCTGGTGCAGATTCGAAAAATTCTCATTTGCTCCATATCCGCTTATTATCACTGCTTTAATGAGAGGATCATATTCACGGAGATTTTGAAAAACCTGCCCCCCGTTCTCTCCCCCCTGGATGGTAAGATCAAGGATAACAAGATCAAATCTCCTACCTGATTTCAGTGCACTGGTATATAATGATATGACCTGGTTCCCGTTTTCAGCATCTTTGACATCATACCCCATGTGTTCAAGAATCCGCTTCAGCGTATCCCGTACATCTCTATCATCATCCATTAATAAAATAGTACCCTTCCCTTTTTTGATATCCCTGTTCCGTTTTATTTCCACTTCCACTTCTTCGATTGATTCATCTGCCGGAAGACAGACAGAAAAGGTCGATCCTTCCCCGATTTTGGAAGTGACTTCGATCGTACCCCCATGTTTTTTAACGATGGAATAAGCCGTCGCAAGCCCAAGACCGGAACCGGATTCCTTTGTTGTAAAATAGGGATTGAATATCCTGGGAAGAATTTCATCACTCATCCCTTCCCCCTGGTCAATAAAACTTATTTCTATATATTTCCCGGGAGGAAGAAATACCCCGGATTCCTCTTCTATAATTCTGTTCCGTGTCCGGATACTGAGTGCACCTCCCCCGGGCATGGCCTGTTTTGCATTAAGGAGTAAATTCTGGAATACCCTTGCTATCTGCTGCTTGTCAAAACTTGTTTTATAAAGGTTATCTGATATTGAAATATCACACTTTATATTTGATCCGCTTAAAAAGAAAGAAGCAGACTTTTTTAGCAACTTTCCGATATCCCCGGTTTGCTTTACCAGTGTTCCCTTTTGAGAAAAGGTAAGAAGCTGCTGTGTAAGTTCCCTGGCACGAAGCACGGCTGTCTCTGCACCTGAAAGTGCCTCATTATGAAGCAACCGGTGTGAAAAATAATTTTTCGCAAGTGATATATTCCCCAGTATGGTGGTAAGGAGGTTGTTATAATCATGTGCGATCCCGCTGGCTAAAAGACTCACCGAATCGACAATTCCCGATTGTAATTGTGTCTGGTCTATTTTCTTCTTATCTGTTACATCCCGGATAATCGTTACCACAAAGGAAATCCGGTGATTTTTCATAACAGGTATTTTACGGACTTCCGTATAAAAGGTTCCTCCCCCTATTTCATTCTGTTCTTCACTTAAAATAGGTTTTCCTGTGGTAAACACTTCCCTGTATTCCATAAGCACTTCATCTTTTAAAAAGGGAAATACTTCATCCAGTTTTGTTTCGCCTAATATAATATTCTTTTTAAAACCCTTTGCCACATTATAAAAGGTTTCATTACAGAGGATGATTCTTAAATCAGTATCCACAACATGGATAATTTCATCCAGGGCATTTATCGTGGAAATGTGCAAACTCCTGGATTCGATAAGTCTTTTCTCTGCATTTTCCCGTTCAATAATTTCCTGCTCAAGCTTTTCCCTTTCCCTCGCATCATGACCGATGAGTAAATAGCCGAAAATATCCTGGTCATTATTTTTAATTGGCTCAATACGAAGAATCACAGGAATAGTATTTTCCTGTTTTGTTTTTATTATTTTTCTGGATTGTGTAAGAATCTGAATATCGGATAAATTCAACTCTTCGGTAAAAAGGATATTTGCCGATTTCCCGGAGAGTTCCTTTTCCGTAAATCCCAGGAGATGGGTAAGCTGCTGGTTTATCTGGATGATTTCTCCTTTTTCTCCGGTAAGTATGAGGATATCCATCATATTAAAGAGAATTTCATGAACTGCTTTTTCCGGCGAGATTCTCATATATTTGTTTCTCTTAATGATAAAGAGAATACCAACCAGCCAGATAATTGCTGTAATATTTGATACAGGGGGAAAAGGGTGAATCATTAAGAAACGACTCACTATTTCTTCCACAACAACAAATAAAATAGATAAGAGTAAAAAGACAATAATTAATGTTGCTTGTTTCTTTCTTTCTCTTATTTTTAATGTATCCTTCCATCTGGATAAAAGAAAAATTATAATACCGCTGTAGATGAGATTGTAGCTGATATAAAACCAGACAAATGGCGATGTTCTGTTTATTTCGATAATCCAGCCAAAGGGTGATGAAACAAGATCTCGAATGGATGTGTCCGGGATAAATAAACCGATGATGTTTATAAGCGAAGGAAGATAAAGAAGCCCAATGAGTATTCTTTTCTTTTGAACAGAAGTTCTTTTTGTAAAGGTAAGGATATAGTGAATGACTATTGCAGGAAGGATAATGGGTCCAACAAGTGACATCAGGTAGATGTTTTTTGCAATAATTTTATTCTTTACAAGATAAAATACGGTAATACACAAGCTCCAGTAAGTACAGATAATTGCAACCAGAAAAAACAACCGGTAAAGGGGGTCATTTTTATTCTTTTTTATAGCATAAAATCCGAAATGAATATAAATAATGCATACGAATATGGATATAAAAGGCAGCAGGACTATCATGAACAAAAATTACCCTATCAGAATTATCTCCCCTTTGCTTCAAAAAAAAACCCCTTCAAGATACATATAAATATAATCTTTTTAAAAGAAAAATAGAATACTTATTTAAAAAACTCCCTCCAATAAAGCCGGATTATTGATATAATACAAAATATGAATGCAGTAAGATTTGAAAACCAGACTCTTCTTTATCTTGATCAGAGATACCTTCCCGCAAAGGAGGTCTGGAGGGAATGTACAACACTTCACCAGGGTATACAGGCCATTAAAGAACTCCATGTCCGGGGTGCTCCTTTAATCGGGATTTTTGCCTGTTATACACTCTGTGTTGCCCTGGAGTGTTTTCCCGGAGACAAAAAGGGGTTCTTTCATCAGTTTGATAAAGCAATATGCTCTTTAAAAAACTCAAGACCCACAGCAGTGAATCTTGCATGGGCATTGGAAAGGGTATGGAGAAAAGCCCGGTCTTTTGAACAACAGCCTGTATCAGAAATAAAGCATGCAATGAGAGAGGAATCGAAACAGATACATGCAGAAGATGCACTCCTCTGTCAGAAAATCGCCCGGAATGGTACTTCCATTGTTCATAAAGGTGCCTGTATTCTTACCCATTGCAATACTGGTTTTCTTGCCACAGGAGGGGAAGGGACAGCGCTGGGAATTATCTATAAAGCCCACCGGGACAGAAAAAAGATTACGGTTTATGTGGATGAGACCCGGCCTCTCCTCCAGGGGGCACGCCTTACTGCCTGGGAGCTTATGAAGCAGAAAGTTCCCTGCATGCTTATAACAGATAATATGGCAGCTTCCATTATGAGGAAACGGCTTATTGATATGGTTATCGTAGGTGCGGACAGGATTGCCCGGAATGGTGATACGGCAAATAAAATCGGTACATATAGTCTTGCGGTTCTTGCCCGGAGCCATAAAATCCCATTTTATGTAGCAGCCCCATTTTCCACTTTTGACCTTTCACTTAAATCCGGCGATGATATCCCGATTGAACAGAGGGACCCGGATGAGGTAAGGAAAGCAGGAGGGAGTATCCCCCTGGCACCGGAGGATGTCCCTGTGTATAATCCTGCATTTGATATAACCCCGGGCAGGCTTATCACGGCCATCATTACCGATAAAGGGGTAATCTCACCGCCGTACGGGAGATCGATAAAGAAATGTTTGTTTAGCGATGTATGATTCACCTCTCTTTTTTTCTCTATGATCCTGTCCGCTTTCAAGCGGGAATCCTCCCCTTGCTTTTCCCTTCTCTATCATTTACTATCTATATGAGGAGAGTGCACTTTATTTATGGAGGAAAACAATTCTCACATCTTTACTTTTAATACCTTTGAAGATATCGATCTTTACGAACTCTCTGAAACCACCAGGAACGAAGACTATAAAAAGCTTTCTGAATGGATATGCCATTATAAATACAGGCAAATTGAAACACACAATGCCGGTTTCATATTTCAGAAAAGAAAAGAATATAAACATGAGTTTTCCGTTCTTATCGAACTCATCGATTCCTATATACGGATAAAAACGAATTATTCCCTGCTTTCCTTAAGTAATCTCACTGAAATTTCCCGGATTAAAAAGCGGATCCGTTTTATGTGTTCAGAGATATTCAGGAATATTTCCATAAGCGATGTGCAGAGAAAAACCTTAAGACAATACCTGGTGAAAAACAGGTTTACGAAAGAATTCAAGGCATTTCTCGTTACCTGTTTTACGGGAAGGATGTCAGGAGAAAAGACCGGAACTCCTGCACGGGATAATGAAGAGACATTTTACAGCCATTCAGATACCCAGCTTAAAGAATATATAGAAAAGATGTTTTCAGGCAAGGAAGGTATAATCACTGATCTTGAATACATCGATCCAGATGCCTTTATGATAAGGTATGAGGAAAAGCTGAAAGACCATATATTTCTGCTTGATGAGCTGGTCGAGATTTTAAGCGAGGAGTATGACCGGAGGGTTATTTCAACAAAAGCCAGATTTGAAGAATACCTCCGTCCCCGGAAAAGGGTGCTGGAAAAAATCGAAGAAGAGATCGCGGAAATAAAAGAAGATCTTGCACTCCTGAAAGAAGATGAAAATATAGGCGAGGAAGACAGGGAAAAGCTTGTGCATGCATTTTTACATAAAAAAGAGGAACTGAATAATCTAAAACTTCGTGAATACGAAAAACTGAACAGCATCAAAATGGTATCGGTGAATATAAAGAATGGTGTTGCCCAGTTCAGGGAACTCATCGATAAATTAAAGAAAAAACTTCGTTACTTTAAAAAAAGGCAGTTTTATGTGGAAAAGCTTGCCAGGTATGGCGCAGAAATCCCCAGGTTTCGGAATATCCTGGACGACCTCTACTCCACCTTTAATGCACAGATCAAGACACTCCAGAAAAGCTTTCTCCTGTTCGATATGTCTTTTCAGGAAACGATCTTTCATGCTATAGAGGATCAAAGTGTGATTAACAGGATCATCCTCTCCCCCAGCGGGATTGTAGATGCTGAACTTGCCATTGAAAATATCGCAGCTCACTCACTGCCTTCGGATATCCATGAAGAAACTACGGAAATCGTGGATACTATTGAACTTGATTTGAGTTTTTTGCAACCATATGAAGCAGAAAGGAAAGGGACAGAATAGTGGATGTAATGAAAAAGAGTTTTGCCAGTGATAATAATTCCGGTGTCCACCCGGTGATTATGGAAGCTATCCGGCAGGTTAATCATGGATATGTAATCGGTTACGGAGATGATCCTTTTACAGAAACAGCACTGGCGAAATGCAGGAAACATTTTGGACCGGAATCCGAGACCTTTTTTGTGTTTACCGGGACTGCTGCAAATGTACTTGGAATCAGTGCGGTGACCCGGCCATACCATGCAGTACTCTGCGCAGAATCCGCACATCTGCATGTCCATGAATGCGGGGGAGTGGAAAAATATGCAGGCTGTAAGGTAATCTCTGTTCCATCGGAAAACGGGAAAATTTATGTGGAACAGGTTGAAGCACATTTGGCCGGAAGGGGTGATGAACACTCTATCCAGCTGAAAGTGGTTGCAATCTCCCAGCCAACGGAATATGGTGCCGTGTATTCTATAGAGGAAATAAAAGCCCTCTCATCATACGCACACAGCCATGATTTATACCTTCACATGGATGGAGCCCGGCTAGCAAATGCAGCGGTAAATCTGGATAAAAGTCTTCATCAACTTACCGGCGATGCCGGTGTGGATATTCTTTCATTCGGAGGAACAAAAAACGGGATGATGTGCGGCGAAGCAGTGGTTTTCCTGAATCCGTGGCTGGCCAAGGATTTCAAGTATATCCGCAAACAGGGGATGCAACTCGGTTCAAAGATGCGGTTTATTGCGGCCCAGTTTAATGCATACCTTTCCGGAAACCTCTGGTATGAGAATGCCCGGCATGCAAACAATATGGCACAGTACCTTGCAAGCCGGGTAAAGAACCTTGCAGGAATCACCATTCCACATCCGGTGGAATCAAATGCCATATTCCCTGTCCTGCCCGGGGAAGCGATACCACTTATTCAAAAGGAGTTTTTCTTTTATATCTGGAACGAAATGATACATCAGGTTCGCTGGGTGACATCATTTGATATTCATAAAGAGGATGTGGATGAGTTTGTCCGGGTAATAGAGAAATATATTTAAACTTTCATTATTTTTCCCGGGGCGGGAAATCATAATTCCTTTCAAAAAGCTCGACAAGTTGTTTACACATTCCCGCTTCATTTTCGCCCGATACCTGGATAACAACAGAGTCTCCCCTAAATAAACCCAGGAGAATGATATCCATGATTGAAGTAAGCTGTATTTTCATTTTCCCGGCCTTGAGAACAATTTCTCCTGTATAATTTTCACAGGCCTTATAAATAACCCCGGAAGGCCGGCAATGAATTCCCTGTGTATTAGTAATCGTTGCTGTCATTTCAACCATTTTGTTGTTTTTTTGCCAATTATCTACTGTCGGCAAAATATACAAATTCCATGTAAAAAATTCAACTGTTACTTTTCTTTTATTTTTTCGTATATAATAAAAATAATATAAAAGGCTCTGGTCAGGCCAGGACTATGTAAAGGGAGAAGATACATGAAGATTATTACATTTCCGGGTAAAAAACCCGGGATGAACAGGGAGCAATTTGCAGAAGTGTATGACAACTATGCATCACGAATCTACCAGTTTATCTATTATAAAACCTACCATAAGGAAACAGCAGAGGACATTACCAGTCAAACATTTCTCCGTGCATTTGAAAACCTTGATCACTTTGATCCTGAAAAAGGGAGTATTAGTGCATGGATTTATCAGATTGCACGGAACCTTGTGGTGGATCATTACCGTGCAAAGAAAAAGACCGTTGATATAGATGATGTGTGGGACCTCGCCGGTGAGCAGAATGTTGAACTCGATGTCCAGAACAAGGAACAACTGGAAGAACTCCGGGAAGTATTAAAAAAACTCCCGGTTGAACAACGGGACATCCTCATATTAAGAATCTGGCAGGAGCTTTCGTACAAGGAAATAGCACAGATCATAGGAAAAACCGAAGGGGCCTGTAAAATGATGTTTTCCAGGGTGATCGCTACACTCAGGAAAAACCTTTCTGTTGCCGCACTTCTCTTATTCTTCCTGTTCAAATTTATATGGAGGTGATGAAATGGGTAAAATAGTACAGGAGATCTTAACTGATCTTTATGAAATTGATCCCGGGCTTAAAGAAAAGGAGGAAGAATTGAAAAAGATAATAGAAAAGCTTCTTTCCTCGAAACCGGAAGTGAAGATGGATAAACATTTTAAAGAGGAACTTAAACAGAGAATTCTTAAAAAAATAGAGGAAAGGAACCCCGGGGTGATTCCATGGATTTTCAAAAATAAACTGAAAATCGCTCTTGCCGCTGCGGCCGGGATATTCAGTGTGGTTATGGTATTCAGTGTTTTTCTCCCGATTATCGTCTCTCTTGATAAAAACGAATCCAAATCTTTATCTCATTCACCTGTTTATACGGGAGATAAAGAAATACCCGTAAAGGATAAAGATGAAACTGCCACAGAAAAGATGAAAGAAGAGGATTCCGAACCACCTCCCCCGACAGGTCTGATAGATAAAACAAAGGGGAAGAAAGATATTGTCACGGATAATAAAAAGAGTAAAAGTACCGGACAGGATGAATCGGATGTTGAACCGGAAACCGTAACAGAGAGGGGGAGAATGGAAGATGAATACATTGAACCGGAAGAAATCGTTTTATCCGATCTTGTGTGTGAATATGATGCTGTTGGCGGGGGCGAAGACAGGATAAGTGTGCGTGAAGATAAACAGGTAATGGAAAGCCGGGATCAGAGAAAATCGGATGAAAAGAACCTGACTGGTGATGATGATTGGAATACCGAAGAATATGACAGGATCTATGAAAACGGGTTTTGCAAAGCGACAGACTACCCCGAATCCACCTTTTCAATTGATGTTGACACTGCTTCCTATGCAAATGTAAGGCGGTTTCTGAACAATAACCAGCTCCCGTACAAGGATGCCGTCCGTATAGAAGAGCTTATCAATTATTTTCACTATGATTATCCCGGACCTCCGGGAGAGCATCCATTTGCCTTTTATACGGAAAGTTCAGAATGCCCATGGAACCCGGACAACAGGCTTATCCATATCGGGATCCAGGGGAAAATCATCCCGGCTGAACAGCTTCCCCCGAGTAATTTAGTTTTTCTTCTTGACGTGTCCGGTTCGATGAATGATTCCAACAAACTCCCCCTGCTTAAATGTGCGTTTTCCTTGCTGGTCGATCAACTCAGGGAACAGGACAGGGTTGCGATCGTTGTGTATGCCGGGGCCGCAGGACTTGTCCTTTCTCCCACACCAGGGGATGAAAAAGCCGTGATTAAAAACGCGCTCGAGCAGCTTTCCGCAGGCGGATCCACCGCAGGCGGGGAAGGCATCCGGCTGGCATATAAGACGGCAAAACAATATTACAATGAAAAAGGGAACAACCGCGTCATTCTCGCGACAGACGGTGACTTCAATATCGGTGTATCGAGTGATGCGGAACTTGTCCGCCTTATAGAGGGAAAACGTGACCAGGGTATTTTTCTTACAATCCTGGGATTCGGCATGGGTAATTACAAGGATTCGAAAATGGAAAAGCTTGCAGACAAAGGGAACGGCAATTATGCATATATCGATACAATAAAGGAAGCAAACAAGGTACTGGTCACCGAATTGGGAAGCACCCTTGTTGCAATTGCAAAAGACGTGAAGATACAAATAGAGTTTAACCCGGTGTTTGTTGACTCCTACCGTCTTATCGGGTATGAAAACAGGGTCCTTGCAAAAGAGGATTTTGATGATGATACAAAAGACGCCGGCGAACTCGGCGCGGGTCATACGGTTACCGCACTTTACGAGGTTGTTCCGGCAGAAGGGGCAGCGGGAAAAAATACTGATTCAGAGAAACTCAAATACCAGGAAACCAGTATAAAGCAGGATGCATATACCAGTTTTGAACTCTTAACTTTGAAGTTTCGTTATAAAAAACCGAAAGGGGATACAAGCATTCTTATAGAGGTTCCTGTTATTGATGAGCAGATACCTCTTCCCTCATCTTCCGATAACTTCCGGTTTTCTGCTGCCGTGGCTGAATGGGGTCTTCTTTTAAGGGATTCAAAGTACAAAGGAAAGGCTTCATATGACCAGGTTTTAGACCTGGCGCAGGGGGCAAAAGGATTGGACAGCGAAGGGTACAGGGCGGATTTTATCCAGCTTGTACAAAAGAGTAAAATAATCGCAGGAGTGGAGTAGAGTGCTTCTCAATTAAAGAGTGGACCGGTAAAGGGCAGTGTGTAAGGAGACTTTTTCTCATATACACTGCCCTGAAGGTGTTTTATTTATACGACAATTGGATGTTACCTTTTTAATTATATTACAAGTGGTTCTTGCAAAAATACCATCTTTACTGTAAGGACCAACCTATACAAAAGCGGAGTATTTCTAATTCCTTTTAATATAATAAAAACACTCCAAAGCCAAAAGCCAATTGCATGAAATCTACAACTATTATTGGATTCCTGCAATTGGCTAATAAAAGCTGTAATTTCTTTAGCCTGTCTTGCAGAATAAATACAAAAATACTATGATTTAACCTATGGCGGAAAACAAATCATACCAGGCAGAGAACAAGGAACTTCTCTTCGCTTTCCGGTTTTTATCAGAGGCCATCGACGCGCGCGACCCGGATACCCTGGGACATATGAACCGGGTTGCCAGGTATTGCATGAAAATCCTGGACCAGTTGCCGGAAAAAGACGACAGTGAGACCAGGGAAAAGCTGTTAGTTGCGGCATTCCTTCATGATGTTGGTAACCTGAAAATACCGGAATACATTCTGAAGAAACCGGGCAATCTGAGTACCCTGGAGAGAATGGAGGTGGAACTGCACCCTGTTTACAGTCTCACCATCCTGGGTCAGGGCACCCTGGCAGAATATGCCGGGCCGGTTATCCGCGCGCACCATGAAAGGCTTGACGGTTCCGGTTATCCAGATGGATTACGGGGGGATGCCATCCCTTTCTGTTCAAGAATAATTCATATTGCAGATATGTTCGATGCCTGTACCTCCCCCAGGATTTACCGGCCGGGGAAAAAAATTTTTTCAGACCGTCAAGCAATCAAATTTCTCATGGATTCGGCACAGAAGGGAAAGACGGATAAGGATATCGTCCATGCATTTATTAAAGCGTATAACAACTGTGATATCATAATGGCAAGGGCAGCGTTTTATTCAGGGGTAAAGAATCCCCTCCTTCACCGTGTATTGGGAGAAAAGGATTCACCTTTTACCCATGCGCTGGATCATCTTTCCAGTGCACTTAAACTGGTGGAGAAAATGGAAGAAGCTTCCGAGTTAAGGAGCCCGGATTTCTGGTACCAGCGGGAATATAAAATCCTTATCAGGATTGCAACGATCTGCAACCTCATGGGAAAACCGCATAAAGCCCTTTCCTTTTGCGAGAAGGCCGAGCAATGTGCACCTGATGATGAGTATGTGGATCATATTTCCCTTCAAAAGGCCCTGGCATATCATATAGCCGGTAAACGAACAAAAGCCCTGGAAATAGGAACTATCTTAAAAGACAAGAAGAAACCGGACTGGTTCAAGGCGACTATCTATCACCTGCTTGCACAAAACTCGCTGGTAACCGGGCACTTTAAGGATGCAGAGAATTATGAAATGAAAGCGTTGAAATGTGTGGCCAGGATGAAGGAAATAGTGTTAAAAGACAGTTCAGTGAGTCCCCTGGGCGTTCTTTTACGGTGGTGGAACCCGGATAGAATAAACTGGCTCGAAGGTTTAGTCAAGCTTACCTGTACAAGACGGCACTGTTATATGGGATATGAATTTACCGTGGAACTGGCAGAAGTGACGGCACATCAATTTGAGTTGACCGGGAATATAATGCAGCGTTCCCAGGCGCGTTTCGAACTGGCCAGGTTTTTATCCAATTCCGGGGATTTTGATAAAGGAATCGCCATTTTTTACCATGAATATCAGTTTGCCGAATTAATAGGGGACACAAAACTTGCAATGAAAAGGGCGGTATGGTATGCAGAAACATACATGCGTAAAGGGATATGCGAAAAGGATGAAAAAATTAAACAGGATAATATGTACAAAGCCGGGAGGATTCTTGATAAATACCTGAAGCTATTCGGGGAACAAAAACTGAAAAAGGAATTAAAACCATATATCGACGCCGGGGTGGTACTTCAATTGTGGTATGAAAATAAACTCGATCCGTTAAAGACCAGGTTACCCGGAATCCTGAAATCAATAAAACAGAGTAATACCATATTCTTTCTGGAAATCTCATTAATCGGCAATTTTATAAGACTTGCCTGTAATAAGGATTCATCGTTTGATGAATTTATGGAACTTATTGAAATGGCTGCCGGATATAATATTGCAATCCGTGAGCTGGAAATTTATGCAGAAATGATGAGGCGCTTTTCCCCATGTCCTTCCTGGTTACTAAAGAAAACGCAGGAACTTGTAAGCAGGATGGGAGGAAATTGCTGGCTGCTCAAGCACCCGGTATACAGGGACAGTATAATGTCCTGACTTAACCTCTCTTTTTTTATTTTTAAGGGAAGGATACTTGATTTTTTACTGCCCGGATAACGGGAGAATAAAACCGGCAGAGAGATTCGGAAAACCACTTCTGCCGGTTTTACAGGATACCGTCTATTATTTACTATTTTAGCGGTTTATGACAGAACCACCAGTCAAAGCATTCAAAGTTTTTATCTTCCAATCTTTCCTTTGCAGACTTGACATCTTTCGGGGGCGGAACAATTATTCTATCCTTTATTAATTCATTATGTGGCCATCCGGCAGGAACTGCCCCCTGTTTTTCGGATATCTGTAATGCTTTTACTGCCCGGACTATTTCATCCATATTCCTGCCGATTTCCTGTGGATAATACATAATAAGCCTGACTTTACCTGCAGGATCGACAATAAAGACCGCCCGGACCGTGTTTGTCCCTTTACCCGGGTGGAGCATTCCCAATGTTAAAGCGATTGCATCATTTGCAGCAATAATCGGGTATTCAATTTCCACCCCTAATTTTTCTTTTATCCATTCCACCCATTTGATATGTGAGAATACCTGGTCCACCGACATCCCGATAAGCCCGCAATTCAAATTCTTGAATTCTTCGTACCTCTTTTGAAAAGCGACAAACTCGGTGGTGCATACCGGGGTGAAATCTGCCGGATGACTGAACAGCACAAACCATTTCCCCTTGAAATCGCCGGGAATATTCATCTGTCCATGAGTTGTTTGAACCTTTAGTTCCGGGAAAGTGTCACCAAGTAATGGCATGTGAAATAATTGTTCTTCCATAATAACTACTCCTTTTAATAAAATTAAACCTGATCCGGAGAAAAATAATAATCGGAATCATTATTAGTTTATTAAAAATGATGCATATCGTCAAGAGAATATGGGAACAAAGTATAATTATTTTTTGTCATAAGGTTTTGTTTTACCTACAGGGCTTCTTGATAATCTGAAGGTAACCACGCCATGGGGGCAAACCCTGTCTATCGAGCCGTCCTTTTCCCCGGCCATCTTTTCGGTTGCCATCATTATAAAAGCTGCATTGCTTAATGCACAGAATGCATTTGAACACATTCCGGGGGATTCGGGGGTTCTCCCGTCGATAATGTATTCTTCACCCTTTTGGGTTTGAGCCAGCCCTACACAAATACCGGAACTGGTTTTCACATCGATGACCTTGCATATAATTGAATTCACTTTCATATTAAATTTCTCCTTTCCAGGACGATGAATCAATCATTCATCTCCTTTCATTGTTCTGTCTTAAAATTCCTGCCAGGGAAAATGCTATAAATCCGGGCATGATGGTGATGGAACCTGTATCCTTTTAAGTATATAAAAATAAACTTATATAAAAATAAACTTATATAAAAAAGAAAAAAATTATTCATTAACTTACATGCACTTTTTATTGTTCCCGTTAAATTTACAGCTGTCTTCCGGTTTTATTGTGCTATTGATTGATTGGAGTACTGTATCAATATTTATTCCATAAGCACGTAACCGGTCCTTTTTAACACTGTAGTGTACATGAAATCCCCGTCTATTTGCTTCCACCAGGTCGCTGTTCTTTAATATTCTTAAATGCTGGGACACTGCCGGCTGGCTTATATCGAGTAACCGGGCGATCATACCAACACATAAATTATTTCCCTTTCCCATGATAAGCTTTATTATGTTGAGCCGCGTAGGATCCCCCAGGGCTTTGAAAACTTCTGCAATATTCATTACTGCTTTCTCCAATCATATAACTATATAATTATATACTTATAATATAATACAATTTCTGAAATTGTCAATACATTGAAACTATTTCTTTACAAAATATTTATTATACGGTTGTTTTAAAGAGTTTCTTCGCTTTGCCATAAAAAAAATTATTGCAAAAACATAACAAGATTTTAAGTCAAAATAGCATATTGAAAACAGAGTGGCAGATAAAACTATTATTCGAGGGATACCTTTTTTAAACGGAGTGAATTCCCCACTACATTAATTGAACTCGCTGCCATTGCAAGCTCCGCTACAACAGGGTGAAGTAATCCCATAACAGCAAGGGGTATGGCGATAATATTATAGAAAAGTGCCCAGAAAAGGTTCTGCCGTATTTTGCGGAATGTTGCCCTGGACAACCTGATCCCCCTTACAACGCCCATAAGGCTTCCTGATACAAGGGTAATATCTGCCGATTCAATGGCAATATCAGTACCGGTACCGATAGCAATTCCTATATTTGCCTGTTTTAATGCGGGTGCGTCGTTTATTCCATCCCCTACCATGGCTACTGTTTTACCCTTTTCCTGTAACTCCCGGATTACATTGATCTTGTCCTGCGGGAGGAGTTCTGCATATACCCTGTCTATTCCCACCGCTTCTGCAATGGCAGAAGCGGCTTTTTTATTGTCACCGGTAAGCATGATCGTCCTGATACCGAGTTGATGAAGCTGACCAACTGCTTTTTTCGAATCAGTCTTTAGTTCATCTGCAATACCGATAATTCCTGCACATTCTTGATTAATTGCAATACATATAATCGTATATCCCTTTTCCATATATGTCTCTGTTGTCTGAGTGAATGTTTCAATCGGAATTCTTCTTTCTTTACAATATTTTAAACTCCCGACATCTATAGTCTTTCCATCTATAACAGCAGAAACCCCTTTTCCGGCTGCTGCTATAAACTTGTCAGGCTTTGTAAATGTCACATTCTTCTTAAGGCTGAAATCAACAATGGCGTTTGCCAGGGGATGCCCGGATAGATTTTCCAGTGACCCTGTTATATGAAAGAATTCATCTTCATCAATCAGTGAAGTATATGCAGCAACTACAGGTTTTCCTTTTGTTAATGTTCCTGTTTTATCAAATACCACGGTATCGATCTTTTTTGCGGTCTGTATGGCTTCGCCATTACGTATCAATATCCCGTTTGTTGCACCCTTTCCCATACCTGCCATAAGTGCCGTAGGTGTGGCAAGACCGAGAGCACAGGGACAGGCGATGACCAGGGTTGCGATCGAAGCAAAAAGGGCAAGGGAAACAATATTGGAAGCAGCCCCGAGCCACGGAATATATGGTGAAAAAAAGGCAATGATTGCCATACCTGCCCGGGGGATAAACAGCCAGAAAAGAAAGGTAAGTAAAGAAAGAACAAGAATAACCGGCACGAAATAAGATGTCACCCTGTCTGCAAAAGCCTGTACCGGTACTTTGGATCCCTGTGCCTGCTCCACCAGACTGATCATCTGTGAAAGAAAGGTATCTTTCCCTGTCTTTTCTATTTTCACCTTTATTGATCCCTGGTGATTCACTGTTGCACCGATAACCATATCTCCAGGCTTTTTATCTACCGGGATCGATTCGCCGGTTGCTATGGATTCGTCAATCGATGTATAACCGGAAATGATCTCCCCATCGATTGGTATTTTTTCACCCGGCTTTACCAGGACAATATCCCCGGGTACAAGTTCTTCCACTGGAATATCTTTCATACTCTCATCTTCCTTAACAAGGTGTGCATTTTTTGCCCCGAGTTCAAGAAGTTTCTGAATTG
This sequence comes from Spirochaetales bacterium, assembly GCA_016935735.1. Lineage (GTDB taxonomy): Bacteria > Spirochaetota > Spirochaetia > SZUA-6 > JAFGRV01 > JAFGRV01. The sequence continues at coordinate 28,055 of JAFGQK010000384.1, forward strand.
CCTGTGAAGCCCTTCCAGTTGCAAGCTCTTTCAAGTAATTCCCGATAAAATTGATCGACATTATCATTGCACCCACAACAGCAAAGTTATTGATATCCAGACCAGAGAGTTTTAATATGCCTGTTGAATAAGCAGCAACTGTACCAATCCCGATAAGTGAGTCCATGGAAAAAGAAAAAGACTTTATGGACATGACCGTAGACCGGATAACAGGAAACCCGATAATGAATATCACCGGAAAAGCAAGGATAAGATCCGTATAGAAAGCGAATGAGTGGGAAACAATATGAATACCCCAGATCATTTCCAGCAGCATTTTTATAGTAAGCGGAATGGTGATTGCCCAGGCAAGAATGAGACGCAATCTTTCCTTTTTAAGACGCAGTGTTTCACTGGCCGGTTCATCTTTTTCTTTCTCCTTGTGTATAACACCGTATCCAAGTGATTCGATGGTTGCAAAAATATCTCCCTGCCGGTTTTTATCATTAACAGACAGGTATGCCTTTTTATTGGGGAAATCAACAGAAATGTCCAGGATGTAGGGCTTTTTTGCAAGTGTTTTTTCTATCCGCGCAGCGCAGGAAGTACAGTTCATACCCGTTATATTAAGAATCATTTTTTTTTCCATAGATTCCTCCTTTTATATAGAGGATATTCAACCTTCAGGTTGCAGGAAAATTTAATAAATATGAGTAAAATAGTCAAGATCGGGTGAGGATGAAAAATATTTTTTCTTCTTCCCTTAACAACAAGAATAAGGAGGGCAGCTTCACCCCTGCCATGGAGAAACGGAAAAAGGTTTCACTGCAGGTGCAAATAATTACTCTTGCTATCCGGTCTGATAGAGGATATAATCCCCGTGATTTTAAAAAATAAGGAAAAGAGAATGATGATACAAAAAATACCTGTATTGTGGATGATAATGGCGCTACTCCTCGTTGCTGCGTCCTGTTCAATTCCGGGGGGTGATACTTTACAACCGGAAACTGAAAACATACCTGAAACCCGTGCCGAGACTTATGTTCCCGCGAATGCTTTCAGCTGGGACGAATATGTTTCGGCCGGAAAGGACCAGATCGTGCAGGGGCCGTGCTTTCTTTTTGCGGCCGTGGCCCAGGTCGAGGTAATGGTACGATTGTATTACAACAGGCCCACTACAATGGCAGGGAACAAAATTTCCACGAACGATTCCGTGAACCTCTCCGAGCAGCAGGTATATTCAAACTGGTCAGAGGAAATCTACTCCATAGTACCAAAACCCATAAACGAGAGACGGACCTATATCGATTCAACTTTAGCATTCGCGCAATATATCGGTCTGGTACACGACACGTACTGTCCCTACACAAAGGAAACCATCGGCACATACATAACATGCTTCAAGAACTACAGTGAAAGCGAAAAAGCGGCACTCGGATCCAGAATTATCGCAAAAATACCGGCTTACAAACAGGTCGGTTTTTCTACAGAAAACGACCTCAAAAAACTGCTTATCCAGTAAGGACCGATTCCCATTGATGCCTCCGTCCCTGTAACATAACACTGAAAATCCGAAAAAATTAACACCTGAAATGCAAATTTTACATTAAAATTGCGAAAAAAACCCAAGCCCAAAAAAAGCGGTGATTCTAAAAAGCACCGCTTAATTACATAAATGCTTTGATGCAAAATACCTCCTTATTCGTTCCTGGATTATATCAAAATACTTTTTCTCCTTTTCGATAAGAATATACCGTCTCCCTGTTTGAAGACATGCTATTCCGGTAGTACCGCTGCCAGCACAATTATCCAGAACCACATCTTTTTCCTGGGTATATGTCTTTATAAAGTACTCAAATAGTTTAACCGGCTTTTGTGTGGGATGTAATCCCCTTTCTCGATTTACCTGTATTATACTCCTGGGATATCTGAATCCATTATTAACTGTGATAACCTTCTTTGACTTTCCATATACCTCCCCTGTATTACCAGTAGAGCTAACATAAGGTTTACCTTTTGTCATTTGAGGATTGTATGAGTATTGCATTGCTTTAGGTGAAAATATACAAATTACTTCATGTACCTTGAATGGCCGGGTTTTTATCTGTAAGAAATTAGATCCCTGGTCTTTTTCCCATATCCAGTCATACCTATACATATTCAAATTACTTATCCGTAGTTTACTTGCAAATGGTTCAGACGCTGTTAGAACAATAACTCCTTTTTCTTTAATAATCCGGCAATATTCCCGCCATAAAGCATCAAATGGAATAATCTTATCCCACTTACATGCAGTCATTCCATATGGTAAATCACAAAGAATCATATCTATCGAGTCATCAAGAATATCCGGCATCACTTTTAAGCAATCACCATGAATTATTGCATTTGGCTTAATCATTTAACCTCCAGAATTACAAGCAAAACGTGATCCTGTTGCACCGGAGGTAGACCATATTGGAGATGTTATACGGAAAGCTCGTGGACCTGCTTTTATACCTTCTATATAAAGACCACCAGAATCTATAGATCCAAATGCATTCCCTTGTGGTGCCCATATTTGACCTTTACCCACTCCTAAAACATCATGGAAATTCCATTCACCTGGTTCATCCCATCGTGTGCTTACAATAGCTAACCTTTCGGCAAGGTTTCCAACTGTATCAACACAATTATAAGCACTTATAGCAAACGGTTTTACCCCGGTGGCCGGATTATAATTACCATTCGATTCATCTACCATGCATCCGGTTCTTGTATAATCTGTATTAGTTGTTTTTGTCCAACCATAGTTATCATTATCATCTTCACCTTGCGGATTTCCAAATGCGGCTTGAATCCATTCCTCATATTTTAATAAGCGTTTTTTAATACGTGCTGCCAATTCGACAAAATTGTACCAATTCAATCCATCAAAACCGGAAACCGGGATCTGTCCATATTTACTTTGCAAACGTCCAGCAGTTATATGAAGCTCGATTATACTATTTTCAAAAGTAATGGATTCAGCTGCAGAAACAAGATAAATATCCACCCAGATATTCCCTACTTTCACCATGCCTTCAGGTGAACAGGAAGGGCGATTTTTCAAATCCCATACCGAGTTTGGCACAATACCTATTGTAACATTATTTTTCCAGATTGTAGCACCATTGCCGAATTTGGTGCCTTCGGAATCGATAGGAATCCACAATCCATCATTAGAAACCTTGCGGATATGACCATAATGGAATCCCCCGATCTTTCGGCTGTCATCAGCATTATGACCGGTTGGAAAGGTACTGTTCAGGGAAATGATAAACTCGCCATCTGCATCATCATCGACCAGGTAGATGTAATAATCCTTTCCTACTTCAAAAGAACCTGAATCCAGATGTGTTGCAGAAATCTCGATATCATTATCCTCAATGATAAAACTCCGCCATTCCTGATTTTCAATTGGAATAACAGTGTTTTTTTTAATGATAAGTGTATTTGATGTATATTGAAATGGATCCTTTTTCTCAATAAAGTGATCTCCCCGGCAAAGCACTTCAAAAAAAGCAGAGAAGAATGCTGCGTTAGCATCGGTCACATTATCTTTAATAAATCTTTTAAGCATAATTTTAATCCTCCTATTTTAATTTTTTAATCATGAGATTAATATCTGCAATCTCAAGATCAGATCTGGCCAGAGACGAAGCAGGATCATGGACCTTTTTAAAATCATCCGCATTTAATTCATCGGCAGACTTTTTCGTATCAGGTTTGAGCACCAGTGCTGTACTTGATTCTTTAAGCGCTTGTAAACGGCTGATAAAAATGGCTTTTTGTCCTGTATCGCCTTTTTTAATCACATATTCATATGTGTTCAGCCAGTCATCTTTTGTGTTTAATACTTCGGGAATACCTCTCATAATAAATCCTCCTTCCGAATAAAAAGATTAACCGTAATTGTATCCCGGTTACCTATAATAAATTCACCAACTTTTTTTCCTCCAATTTTCAGGGGTGGAGCGCCCAAAACAGGTAGTGAATATGGAACGCTATCATGATATAGACGCAGGGTAATATTTTCCCCTGTTGTCTCAATAGCAAGATTTCGTATAAAAGCAGTATTTGATCCGACTAATTGACAGTAAACTGAATATGAACCATTTGGAAGTCCCATACTTGTAAAGGGGATTATCACTTCTGATGTTTCAGTGATGTTTATCTGAGTTATTATCAGACGATTTTTCAAATCAATAATTGTTGGTATTATTTCTCTTCGTTCATAAGATGGAGTGAATGATTCAAATGAAGTTGATGAATCGATAAGAATATCTGCAATAATGATATTATTTTCAACAACTGGTTTTACCGCTTCAGCCTGGGTACTTTCTTCTCCCTCGACAAATCCTGCGGTTATACTTTCATCATAATACAGGTCATGTCTCTGATTTTCATCATCATAGACATCACCATGAACATTCCTGGAAAAAGCAGTATATCCGACACAAAATCCATCTTTTGGATATTCAATCAACTGATATCTGTCCGGGACAAGCCGGTCAAGAATTTCACGTACCAGGCCACGTTGTCCTTGCCGGTCTAAATAATATCCGGCAACGGATACCCTTTCCCGGAATTCATCCTGGGTATCAAAAGGGAAATGAGGTATGGATAAAGCCTGTGCATGAAGTTCCAAAGTTTTGTCATCAGCCAAGAGTGGGAAAAAATTATGTAAAACTCTTACTGCGTCATTAACCAATTGCTGCCCAATACGTCCGATTATACGGAAAATTGCTCCACGGTTCTTTTTCTGCATTCCAGGTGGTTTTATTTGATTGATTATTTCCTGCATCGTTATACCTTTGTTACTGTAATATTCTGTGGGATTATCATTTGATTTTTTTCCGTTGTTACATCCCGTATAGGTTCAAGAATCTCAAAAGAAGAATTATTAAACTTTTCCCATGGAACAATATAGAAATTTCTCATTTCAAGTTTACCGCCAATGCCTAAACCAAAAACATATTGTCGTGCAGTAATCTCTATTTCAGTTTCAGATACATCACCAGAAAACTCGATTTCAATATCAATATATTTGGGTTCCGGCCCCCGGACAAGTAAATCCCTGCATACAAGGGAACGGTCATCTAATTTCTGCCTGACTTCATCTAAAAGTATTTGTGAAGGCAGACCATTTTCTGCTGCAATTATTACATCCATGGACCCATACCCCCTTGGTGTTCTAATTACCTTTGCTTCCACAACTCCCGGTACGGTTGCAGCAATATATTCAAATTTGGCAGGCGGATTTCCTTCACCAATACTTTTCCATTTATCTTTGATGCGCATCCGGAGTGCATTATCGGACTCAACAGCAGTACCCAGGGATAAAATCCAATCTTCACCGGGTTCTATACTTTCAAGTCCCGGCACAACTGTTGTGCTTCGTACATTTGTTCCGGGTGCGATATTGTATTCAGAACCTTCAAACTCCGCTATAACAGGAATGTTAAATTCACCAGGGGTAAAAGATACTTCCTGGTAAACCTTAAATCGCAGATCAGTACCTTCAACAATAATCCAGGTGCCGGCTTGTATTTTCCCCGTATCATAAGCAATACCTGTTAACCTACCTGTTGTTTTTGTTGCAGGTTTTCGTGTAACACCGCAAAGCAATCCCCAGAAAGACAACCAGGTTCCGGTCGCAGTATCTATGCATACCTGCTGGCTTATAGGATTAATATAATTTTTATATGCAGCAATTAAAACACTGATAAGAACCTCAAGAAATCCACGCAGTACACCGGTACTTTTAAAATTTGTAAGCCCTGTTTCTTCTTTGCTGATAGTGATAACATCTTTCCGTATTTCCTCTTCACTTTTTCCTATCCATGAATCAGACATTTTCACCCCCTGTATTAAAATCAAAGTCAAGTACTTCCGGTTCTACTGCTGTAAGTGGAGTGAAAAAAAGCCGGTACTTATTATCACTCACTTTTTCCGCCTTTACAGATTGCGGATCAATTCTTGGATCTGCTATCGCCACCCTTTCCAGTTCAATAATAATGGTCTCATTATCAAACTCTCCTGAATTCAACATCAAAGGAATCATACTCCCGGCTTCTTTATCCCAGGCAAGAGTCCCCTGGACAATTTTCAATTCTGAAACGATATCCTGGGCAATACACCGGGGACCGCTCACAACTTTCGCATCACCATCAATGGTAAAAACAATATCATCATCAACCAGGAGAAAATCCGTACCGTAATCCATTAACTCACACCTCCTGAACCGGTACCGACAATTGAATAAGGTCCTGCCGAACCGGATAAAGTTGTGGATACCAGGGCATTGGCTTTAATGTGTTCAACTACTTTTGATGCAATTATTCCGGCAAAAGTTTCTGCATATTCTTGAATTGTCATACCTTCATCACCATGATAGCATGATTCCCAGAAATTGATTAAAGCCGGTTTTAAACTGTTTTTTAATATTGTTGCATCAAGCATGTATACCTCATTTCAATAGCTGTGCTATTCTGGTTTTTATTGCCTTTAATTTCTGTACGGATACAGGTGATACCATATGAGTCGGCGGCGGCCCCTGTGTCTTAATCGCTGAAATCTCATCAATCAATTCATTCAAAATACTTTTTAGAGACTGGTGCTTTGTTTCAAATAAAAAAAGTGAATCAATGTCTACGCCAAGTTTAAGACCATTACCGTCTGTAATAACAATCTGCCCTTTTTTGAACTCGCCTGCGTTATAATTATCTGACCATACACCGGCAATATAGGGAAAAGAAATATTCCATTCTATAAATCCAACAATAACAATTGAGTTTTCCGGTGGTATTGCGTACAATCCTTTACCACTTTTCCCTACCCATATTGGAGAGACAGGTACTTCTGCAAATACCTGTTCTGTTTCTTCCAGGGATCCTGCTTTTATGATACGCACATCAACTGAATAAGCAGTATTGCCTGGTCCTTCGTAAGCTTTCAAAACTTTTCCCAGGACAGGAGCAGCACGGTTTGGTATCATAAAGTCTGTAAGCCGCTGTATGATTTCTTTTGTTTTTTCCATTATGATTCCCATCCCCAGATCATGATCCTGGATTCTGTTCTGCTTATGACAAGGCTTGTCCTGTGTGGAATAATTGTCTTTTTATTTACTTCGATTTCCTGGGAGTGCCGGATAGGAAGTGCAACTGTCTGAAAACGGGAATCACCTTTTTCAATGATATTAACACCGGTTTCAAATGCAAATCGTTCTCCCGGATTTATCCCTGTATCGGAAAGTGTGCCGAATCTGAATGTATTATCTGCATCAAAGAAAAATCTGTATTCATAATCATACCCGTAACTTTTTAATGTCTCGATGATTTTCCGTATTATTTCACTTACCGGAATTTGCAGGGTGGAGAACCGTGCAAATTCAACAACAGGACAGGCAATTTGCACATTCGTAAGCCCGGCTTTTTGTATAATATCATTGAGAATTACCCTGGCGTTCTCTTTTCTATATGATACGGCAAGAACCGTTGCCCATAATTTTTCAAAACCGTCACTAAGATGTAGTACCGTTTTTTGTTTCTGTTTCGATATCTTGAATATATATCCGGAAAACAACCTGTATGTATCAGTATTATAAATAAGCGTTATTACAACAGAATCATGAGGATTCCCAGGACTGATATTGCCCGGATATACAAGTTCAGCAATAACATAGGGAAGATCATAATCAGTTCTTAATATAAATCTATGAGGTTTGTCTGTGACAACATGATTATTTATTATAACCCTGATAACAGGTCTGTTGATTTTAAAATTCACAATATTTTAACTCCAGTTCCTTTGTGGTATTTAACTGCTGCGGCTTTATTGTTCCATTTACCGAACCCTGATAGTTTGCATCAGTAGCAGTTTGCTTGGTCATTACAGAATCATGTCTTTCCTGGGTTATTCCCACAACAGGCTCATGCTCAACAAACTCCAGGGTTATTGTAATCCGGTTATATTCTTCTGTAGTTTGTAAAGATGAGAATAAAAGTTGTTTTATATTCCATGCCTTAGCCATTGGATGCTGCAGGTTGTACACAACAGGCATACCGTCTTTGATTTTCTTAAAATGCCCTACAATATCGGCCAGGTAATTAAACCGTGTTTTCTTTGCTTTTTCATTATCAATTAAGAGTAAGGATATATTAAGAGTTGCATCATTCCAGCCATGTACTTGTTTTGAAGATCCCGACTTGCCCTCGACAGAAACATTATCGATTAATAATTCACCATTAATTGAAATACTTGAAAGAATTCCCGGCAGTACTATAGGTGGATTTCCTATTTTCACCTGTCCGGCTGCAGAGTCAATACGTAATATCATTAAAAACCTCCATCATTTTCCGGCCGTTTGGCCGCATCCATGAGTACTTTAATGAAATCCATTACAGATTGTATGTCATCCGCCTGTACATATAATTTTTCTATATGTATTACATGGGTATTATTTTTTTCTCCGGCTGGGATATTTACTCCCTGCAATACAAGCCCATGTTCTTTATTGTCCGGGAATAAATGAGAAAACATCCGTTTAATGGTTTCTTTTAATGAATCTATATCCATACCGCCGGTAAATGTATCAAGAAAAGCTTTTCCGCTTTCTGTAAGCCTGGAAAGAGGTCCTTCTTTTGCATCTGAATGCGGAAGCTGGGAATCAATTGCCTGTAGTGATTTCCCGAATGTCTGACCGGGGACGGATGTATTTTGTTTTATTCCATTGGCAAATGCGTCATTTAAACCTGACCCGGAATCTTTTGCTTTACCGAAAATACCACCGAAGAAATCACCTATTCCTCCGATGATATCACCGATAGCATCTATGGGACCTTTAAGCCAGTCAATAAAACCGGTAAAAATTGATTTTATTCCTTCCCACAGATTTGTAAAGAAATTCGTTATACCATTCCACGCACTGGTAAAACCGCTGACAATTCCTTTCCAGAGGTTGCCGAAAAAAGAGGAAATACTATTCCAGTTTTTTATTATTAATAAGGGAAATCCAATAAAAGGGAAAATGACTGTAAGGATACCTTCTTTAGCTTTATTGAATATACCGACAATACCATTCCAGAGATTTGAAAAAAACTTTTTTATACCATTCCATGCACTGGTAAAAATCCTGGTAACACCATTCCAGAGGTTACCGAAAAAAGAGGAAACACTTTTCCAATTCTTGATTAATAAATATACACCACCTGCAATTAATGCAATTGCTCCAACAACTGCAAGTATAGGCCAGAGGGTAGCCCAAAGACTTGCTCCGAATGCGGTAGTTGCACCGGTTGCCACGCCGATCCCGCCGGCAGAAGCGGCTGATGCAGTTCCCATTGCACCGGTTCCTGCTGCGGCCGTGGCAGATGCCCCTCCGATTCCAAGGAGACGGAATACAAATGTTTTACAGAGTCCGGCAAGACCTTTGAACGGGGCACTTAGAAGACCAAGGGTACTTTTAAATAGCTTAACAATACCGCCTGCATTGGAAATATTTGCAGTAAGAACAGATAATTGTGCTGCGGTATTTAAAACTGATCCGCCCATGTCCAGTATCGCTTTTGCACCCATCCCGGCAAATGCAGCAATTTTTGAAAATACCGGACCCACATCGCTGTTCATTATGGGTGCGACAACATTATTCAGGAATCCGGTTTTCATATCAATAAAAAAGCCCCTTATCTGGTTGATGTCATTCCCGATCTGTGCTTTCAAGGCAGTGCTCGCTGCATCAAGTCTGGCCATTTTTGCTTCAATCGATTCAAGTTGTACAGCCCTGGCTCTTTCGGTGACACCTTCCATATTATCAGCAAAATCCGCTGCAAAGCTTTTAAAACCTTCCTGGGTAAGTGCAATGGCTGCCTGGAGGGATTCCTGGGACCCAAGCACCTGTGCCATCGCATCCTGTGATCCGCCCAGGGCATCTTTAATCATGGAAAGGGATCCGGCAAGGCCGTATTGCTTCATCATCATTGAGCCGCTTTCCATGCCCATACTCTGCAGGAGTTTTATCATTTGAGAATTGGGGTTTAGCAGTGAAGTGATAGCAGCTTTCAATTGAGTGGAAGCGGCAGAAGCAGTCTGGCCTTTCGACGTGATGAAAGCCATCATTTGACCGACCTTGTCGAATTGAATGCCGACACTGGCAGTAAGACCGGCAATAGGTGACATAGCGGATACAAACTCGTCCATGGAACCGACACCTTTTCCGACAGTACGGGTAAAAACATCTGCTGCAAAACCTGCCTGTTCTGCGGAATAATTATAAGCATTCATTACCTTAATCATGCCGCCTGTAGCAACCGCAAGACCGGCCTGGCCTGCTTCGGCCATGGCAACGGATTTCTTCAAAGTAGCCATTCTTGATGATACATTCGATACACCGGATGCAATATCAAAAAAAACCGCAGCAACCTGTTGGGGGCCGCCGACAGCATCACCACCTACTGCAAGCAGTTCACGCCGGATCCCGGCCATTTCTTTTGCCGTGTTTCCCGTGACTGCCTGGATATTTTTCAAGGATGAGTCGAGATTTCCTGCAATTCTTGAAGGTTCATCCAGGGCAGTGGAAAGGGCCTGTCTCATCGGTTCTGTTGCCGATGTCATCATGGAGAGATCGGAGGCAAGACGGTTCATTTCCTGGTTCCGGTTTATTTCACCCAGGGCACTTTTCATCCCGGCAAGGCTGTTCCGTGCCTGGCTAAATCCGGTAGAAAAAGCGTCTTTAAACATTAAGGTAATTGAACTGGTAAAGTTCACCGTTTGCCTCCAAATACTCTTGCAATTGCTTCGGCCGTTACATCAACCTGAAAGTCCCTTACAATCCTGGCTTCTTCATACTTTCTTAAAAGCTCATCTGCCAAAAGATTTGAAACATCTTCTTTAAGAAAGTGTTTAATAAAAAGCCTTATCCGGGTAAGACTCCCTACAAGTTCCTCTTCTTCACCCTGGTTTCGGCCCCGAAGAAAGGGGCAATCACCTCATCAATAAATTTACCGTAAGCTGCAGGATATTCTCTGATCTCATCGATGATGGGTCCGGGTTCCGGGTAGATGATAAGGGATTGCAGCATATTAAGATTTGCTACAATCGGGTTACGCTGCGCCGTTTTTTGATGTACCTCGATATCCGCAGTGACCGGCTTTCTGAAAATGAACGTCACTGTATGCTGCTTTTCTTTTTCATCAATAAAACTGATTTCCCCTTCAAAAATTCCCTCGGGGTTTTGTTCTTTTATTTTGTCCAGGATTTCTTTTTCTGGTATCATAATATATCCTTCCTTAATCTGGTGTATATGCCGGTCTGCCGCCGGATTTTATTGGTGCCGTTAACTTTCCCTTAATCGGGATGTTAAGATTTTTATCTCCTTTGGATGCAGAGAAATCACGTTCGGTAAATTTCACTTCAAGATTATCAGTAACCGGTGCCTGGCCAAAATGACCGTAGGATACGATAACGGGAATAGGCGGCAGATTGTAAAATCCGCCAAAACTTGCAGCATAGATATCGATTTTTTCGTATTCATATCTGCTGAATTCAAGCTCACATTCCCCGGAATACTCACCCCGGCCGATACCGACTGGCAGGTTATTTATTCCTGTGATGACTTCATCATCCTTTTTATCCTTGTATGATATGCTTTCAAGCATTATTATAGGACCGGTCGGAAGCATTACTTTGATTGATTCAAAATCGTAGACATTACCATTTATCATCTTATTCACCTCCAATTGCAGGATTTGAGAATGCAATCTCATTCTCGATGTAAGAAAGCTTTCCCAGCGGAACAATCCTTATTTTCAGTTTGATTTCTTTAGTTGCAAGGATATTCTGTCCTTCAGGGATGACTATTTCCCCGGAGGAGATTTCACGGTTGTTCACCATTATTTTCAAAGGGACCTCACTTTGTGCCACAAGCATTGCCGTGCCTTCCGGTGAACCGTCAGAACCGACAGAGACCACGTCATTCAACCATACAAGTTGTGCCTGGCGGATCTGCCGGCATGCTTTATCCATTACCCTCCTGCGTTCCACCAGGTCAAAATCGCTGCCTTCGCCACTCATCATCTGCCCGGATGTAATGTATATTCCGTTCATATCCATAATTGTCCTGGCAGTGACATACCCTGCGTTTTTAAGGTTTTCAATATGACCATCATGAATTCCTGAAGGCATGAGTGAAATTGCACCGGGAATTGCGCCATAACGTACGGCATCCGGTCCTTCATGGACATTCCTTCGTGCAAGCATTCCGCAGTAAAGCCTGATAAGCCCCCGTGTATCGATCTGTCCTTCTGAATCCGCTTCCTCAATCCAGCCGGCACATACCTGCAGCCTGGTTGACTCAACGGACCCTCGTTCGCTTCCGGTTAAAAGCCCTGCCCATGTGTCGATAGATTCAGTATCAGCAAGATACCTCGCCTGTGCAACAAAAAAGAGATACTGAAAAACACTGGCTGCACTTTCTGCCTTAGCGGCCAGTGCTGCCCACAATGCGGCGTTTGATATACCGGCAATGGCACAGAACTCAATGGAAAGTTTGGCAGCTATAACCGTATCCACTGCCTCAAGAATTTCCGCATTTGTTGCGGTTGGTGCGGTAGAAGAAAAGCTGTGTGTATCCCCTTCGATAAATGTACCTGTTTCGGAAAAGGTAATGGTCAACCCGGTACCGGGGATTTCATATACACCATCTACGGGGATAGTCAGTCTTTTTCCTTCCCGGCCATCCACGGTAACACGGAATGTCCCGGTATTCCGGCCGCCGTCGGATATAATGGTGACTGTCACATCATACTCGTTTCGCGGGGATCCGGTAACAGTTAAAGTTCCCGTGCCTGAATTACCGGTTCCCGGTGTCACCGTCGACACATTTCCGGCAATTGTACCTTCCATGGCCAGGGCATATACTTTGGTTTTCGCTATTGAGAGAGCACTTACCAGCAGGTCACGGAGGGGACCATCACCGAGAATATCAGTCACCTGGTCAGGCGATGTAAAGGTGAGGATTCCCTGCCCATAATTGGCAGCCACACCAATGGCAGCGAAATTCCCTGTTGCATCAGCGCCAAGGACTCCCATGGCACCGTCTTTAATTACATATCTTACATTCGGAAGCATTATTTATTCCCTCCCTGTGGAGCATTTAAAAAGGCTTCAACAGCCTTTTTAAACTCTGTTTCTGTTATCCTTTTACCGGCAAACCACTTCGATTGTTCCATAACACCGGCAAAAACAGGTGCAGCAAGGTTAAACTGTTTTGCATGTTCCTCGATGGTAAGCTGCACTTTTTTCTTATCTTCAGATGATTCCGCCATAACTGTGTCTTTATCTTTCATTCTTTCCTCCTTATTTATATTCAGATTCAAAAGTAATTGTATCGATTACCGGGACATCGACAGCATCCCGGGCCACCGGTACCGAAAACTCGATAACCGCAATGGATACATAAAGTTTTGATGTGTTTCCCGCATGATCTGAATGTTCTTCCAGGACGATTGTTACCTCACCCTGGAAATTATCCAGTGACCAGCGGCTTGGAATATAAGGAATAATGGAACTGAAAAGCGTATCTGCTGCTTCTTCACTCACAGCCCAGCATCGTATTAACACCGGGAGTATTCGCTTTCCCCGGATATACCGCTGTTTCCACATATTCACCTGTTCATCAAAATACCTTGCAATCTTTGCCTCGGAATCGTCAAACCTTCCGGGATTTGTAATGAAGGCGACAACAGGCCATTTTTGTGCAAGATTTGCCTTTTTTTCTGCTAAAAACGAACGGGCAATAGTGGCTTCGGGCACCCTTTCAGAAACAATCTGTTCAAGAATATCCTTTATTTCCTTAATCATCTGTTATTCCTTTTATTTAAAGCCCCAGCAGTTTTAAGACTGCCGGATCATTCAATACTCTACGGTCAAAGTCCCCGGGCACTCCAAGGTATGGTCTTGCAGGGATCAATGATTTTTTCCCCTTGCCGGCAGCACCGCCTTTTTGATGAATATTGCCATAGATCATATTATTCCCGTAAATCACGGATCCGTCTCCAAATGCTTCCCATGTCTGTGCCCGTTTTAACTGGCTGCTGTCATCCAGGATAGGGTTTGTCGTTCCCGGATGTTTGCTTCCTTTCCCCCGTGGTTTTTTAAGCGGCTGCCATGGCTGCCCTTTTACCGGGTCTTTTTCCTTTTCAAAGGCTTCTTTTGTAATAAGGTCAAGTTCTCCACCGGCAAAATCGGCTATGGCTTTCATATCGGGCATGGCTGCTTTGGAAAGGGCATTCAGTATTGCATCAAACTCTTTTTCATTCCATTTTACTTCAATTCCTGTGCCGGCCATCAATAACCACTCCAGTCAAGTTTTGTATCCGTTCTTACCTGAACACTTCCCGCAGGCGGGGTTACAACCTCCCCATCCTTGCCGTATCCGGGAATACGGAATTTACCTTCCGCCACTTTTCCGAGATACCGCCTTGCAACCCGTGCACGTTCAAGAATCGCTTCCTCGCCTGCATCGTCTTTGTTTACCCCTACACCGGTCAGCAGGTTTACTGCTGCCAGGTCAATGCAATATTTGGTAATATTATCCGGTACAGGATTCAGAGGGACTGCATAACCTCCTGAAAAAAGAAATCCGTCAATCTCTGCCTGTGCGTCTTTAATCGCCCTGTCCACGGTGCCGGGAACAAGACGGCTCCAGCCCTGAATATTCTCAACGCCGAAAGCCGTCTCAAGATCTGTTTTCGTACAGTAAGCCACGAATAAATCCCCTCCTACAGAACATCCTTGATCGTATAGATCAATTCGGGACATACCACAAGTTCTGCCACATCATGGGCCACCTGGACATATTCACCACCCAGGACTCCTCCGTCTTCAACTTCCCATGTACGTACCACATAACCTTTATTATCTGCCTGTAGATATTTAACTATCACGGTTTTTCCTGCACAGGGTGCATCCCATTCTTCTGATGTATATGCAAGGGTAACACTGTTTCCCCATATACTGGAAAGGGTGACGCTGTTATCACTCTTGCGTTTTGAGAAATCCGCTTTCCCTTTTGCAATCACGACCCTGTCGATCCGGAAGAGTTTGGCAAGATTTGCTTCATCCACCTTTTTTACCAGGTTTGCTTCACCCAGTTTATTGAGCAGCCGGGGGTGGTACTCGATAGCGTTATATACGGATTCCGGAATGACCATAAAATTTGGGCGGAAAAACAATTTTTCAATTGCATCGATAATTGCTAAATGGGGATCCCCGCCTGTTGATTCACCCGGATTTGCCCATTTATTTGTTTTGGAGGTCCCGGTATCGGAAAGAGAGGTTGACCGGCCGGGTAATGCTGTAATTGTAGCGGCAACCCGCTTTTCCTGGGCAAGTTCCAATTTGCTTACGATAAGTTCGGTTTTACGCCGTTCCCAGAGTTTGAACGGACCATCCATAAACTCAAGATCAGCAGCATCGATAAATGATTTTAAACCGTATGGTATTGTTGCAAACTGTCCTTCCTTTCCCCCTGTACTGAACTCATTTGCTTTTGCCCGTTCTCCTGACATTGTTACATCAGGAACTTTATATGCATCCTCGGCACTAAATATGGCATATTTACCTGATGGTTTTCCCACATCAATACGGGGAAAAAGCAATGGGGCAACAAGCCCTTCCCGTATTTTCCTTGAATAATCCACTGCAAGGTTGGTAAGCAATGGTCTCACATATCCTTTTTCTCTTGGCATATTTTATTCCTCCTTATGTTCCCGGTATAGTTATGCTTCCATGCATAACAAGCATATCCACATACTCACCGTCTACTCCTGATTGCAGGAATTTCCCGCACAGTTCATATTGTCCTTCGGTTGTCGGGCAATTGACAAAGGAGCCGGTTGTATCACTCTTAAAGACTGCTTTTTTTCCGGCAGTCACTGTCCCCCCGGCCAGGACTTTACAGGGTCCGTAAATCACGATACCGACACGGTCACCGTCTTCTTTTGGGTTATTCGCTTCAAAAGCATAAACACCGATATAATCTCCTGACCCGCCGGATCCAGGGGCTTTTACCTGGGTCTCGGTTGCACCCTGGACAACACCGGTCCCCGAATTTATCGTCCCCTGGGCTATATATGGCCGCCGTTTACTCATTCTTTTCCTCCTTCTTTAAACAGCCCCGGTTTTTCTTGAAAAAGAATCTCCGCAGCTTTCAGAAATGATTCGATACCCCTTTCTGCCTGGAATGCCCGTATTTTTGCAGAAAGTTCCTCATCCGTTTCAGGTATGGAATCAGCCTTTTTTTTATCTGCATTATGGTCTTCATCCATATTCACTTTCTTTTCAAAAGCTGAAACCAGGTTCCGGTATTCCTTCCTCACATCATCAGAAAGCTTTTGATCCAGAGCAACAGCCCGGTCAAACAGGGCAGGAGGAAGGTTCCCATTATCACGGAGTTTGGAAAAAAAGGTTTCCGCATCCTTCCTGCCGGCAGATGCTTTCAGGGTTTCATTTTCCTGTTTGTATGTGTCAAGCTCTGCCTTTGTTTTTTCAAGCTCCTGTGTAAGCTTTTCAGTTTCAGTCATAGTTGACTCCTTGTTTATATTTGATTGGTTGTCCCCGGTTTGTTTTGCCGGGGAAGGGGAAATATCCGTATTTGGGGATTCTGAAATATTCAGTTTGCAGGTGAATGTAATCAGGTGCTTTGTCTCATCGATTGATGTAATGGTACCGCCGGCAAACATACTGAAAAAGGATGGCAGCTTTGCCGTTACCACGGCCGGGGTATCACGTCCCAGAAGGGCTATTGCACGCAGGTAGGGAGGATCATCAGGATTGATTTCATCAAACTTAAAGATTTCAGCAGATACATACTTTAATTTTTTTTGTGCAATAGCAGCCAATACCTCGGCAGATAGTTCCGGTATTTCCGCATATACCTTGCCGATATTATCCATACGGAGGGATTTTACCCAGCCATGGGCATACTGCGCTTCGTCCGTGTCCATAGGCAGCCGGCTGCCCATAAAATCCCGGTGCCCGATTACTATAGGGGCTTCGATGTTTTTGTCCGGATTATAGGCATCAACCATCCTCTGAACACGTTCTTTCGGCCAGTTTCCCTGGTCATATTTCCCGGCTTTAAAAAACATTATTTCAGGCATTTACACTCCTTAAACAGCAATTTTAAAGGGTAAAAAATCAACCCGCCAATTCCCCAATGTTTTGAAGAAATCCATATTCATTTCCCGGTTGTATCCCTGTTTGTCCGGCCACTGTGGAGGATACGGATCATTGAATATGACTACTTCTTTTTCATCATCAAAACCCACTATCAGGACATAATGGGCACCGCAGGGGAACTTGCCGCTTGCCACCATCATCGGGGTTTTCTTTGAAATATTTTCCTTCACGATTTCAAAAGACAATCCTTCCATATACCGGCAGGCTTTAGTCCTGTAAATCAATTCGCCGACAACGTCATAAACCTGCGGAATTTCATTGGGCGGCCACCGGTCATAATTGAGATTCCTGCGGTTTTTTATTTTTTCCAGGTTGGCCGGATTGTGTGCAATCATCAGTATCGAATCTTCAGGCTGTTCGCCGGGGGTAAACACATTCATAGGCCAGCCTGCAATATCAAAACCCATTGCAGCGGCCGTGGGACCGCAGGCGATCGGCTTCCCTCTGTCGAAATAATCTTTGAACAATTCAACCTGGGCATTGTTGGTTTGAATATAATGCTGTAATTTGTTTCCAAGTATTTCACGCATAAAAACCTCCTTGAAATAAATATTTGATAAAATAAAGATTAAAAAATCTTTCAATAAACATAGCTGTACCATCAAACAGAAATTATTCTTGACTATTGGTTTAAAGCATGGTAGATATAGCTCATGAATAAAGATGATTTTCTTGAGAATTACCAACCGGTTTCAAAGAAAGCTATTATCGAAGAACAGGAAAAAAGAATTAAATACCTGGAATACTACAATGATAAGCTTGAGAAAACTCTGCAGGAAATCAGGGATACCGAAACTGTTGCAAAAACTGCTACAAGAACTGTAAATGACCTTAAACAAAAATTAAAGAGGGTAGAGGGAAAATATAATAAACTCTTGAAACTTGCCTGGGATTACCGGAATGTACTTGAGTTTTACGCTGATGAAAAAAAGTATTACAAGAAAGTCAAGATCGATGGCCGCTGGTGGTATGCAATCCTGGAAGATAAGGGAATCCAGGCAAAAACCGTTTTATCATACAAAATAGTCGAAAAACCACTCACTTATTAAGTGAAAAATACCTTTAAATGGCTTTAAATACCGTTCAAAAACGATTTTCCAGGGGGGGTATTCGTGTAATTATGTGTTTACCCTTTTCAAACCCCTCTACGGCGATCCTCGTGCGTTTTCATTTTACCACGAAAATCTGTTTGATGGCGGGATATGACTTATGTCTTATTGACTCGTCATTCCCATGTTGTCAAAGAACATGTCCTTTACGGATTACTTTATTTCCTTATAGTTACCGCCGGGATACCTGTCAGTTACACCCACCCCGACTACCCGTAAGGCGGTATTTTTTTTACAAACCAAAACTATTTCAATCATCCTGCCGTCTTTTGCGTCATAGATAAAAGAAAACTCCCTGCTCCCAGGACTTGACGGTTCGGTATTCTCATAGATTTTTCCCGGTGTCTGCAGTGTCCGGTACAGCAGCGAAAATAGTTCTCCCGGGATGTTGCCGTTATACAAAGATTCGACTGTAGCCATTATTTTTGAATCCTGGATACCGGCTTTCTGCAGTGCCTGGAAACTTTCCTGATCCAGGTTTCCTGTCTGGTACAGGATGTATTTCGCTATTTCATCATCACCTGTATTTTTAAGTAATGTGACAAACTCACCTTCCGTCATTCTTGTCATGTTCATACCGGTGTGATAGTTTTCGATTACATGATCCAGGGCAGTTCTTCCGTCGGACATCCGGTATCCGGCCAGGTTTTCATATGATTTAAAATCCGGTGCAAAGGCTTCCAGACCGGGATTATATTGCCATTCCGGCGGGGCAAACTTGTTCCAGTCCACCGGGTTACCCTGGGCATCGGCTATTGCAGGCAGATTCCCGCCGGGACCGGTTGCAAGTACTTCAAACCCCCGCTGCCTGGCTTCCTCTTCACTCATCGATACAACATAGCATTCACATCCCCAGCCATTTGGCGGCCGGAATGTATTCCAGAACGGATCATCATACCGGAATGCTTTGTTATGCATAGCCTTGTGATCTT
Organism: Spirochaetales bacterium; assembly: GCA_016935735.1. Classification (GTDB taxonomy): domain Bacteria; phylum Spirochaetota; class Spirochaetia; order SZUA-6; family JAFGRV01; genus JAFGRV01. Next base: position 47,334 of record JAFGQK010000384.1, read on the forward strand.
CCCGCCGGTTCTTGCCGGCCAGCTTTGATTTATATACCCAGATAGGACGAAGAGAAGCCCCACGCAGCTGCTGGCGGTACTGACCGGCACTATATGCTGTCCTCATGTTGACGTCATAAATCAACCTGGTACGCCAGTTGATGTATTTTTTATCATCCTTGCCTTTATCCTGCCGGCCGTACCAGCCTTTTTCTTCCATGAGTATACGTAGTTCTTTTTTGAAACTCTGAAAGCTTTCCCCGTTCTCCAATGCCCGGTTCAATAGCCCGAATAGTTCATCCAGTACACCGGCATTCCGGGAATGGGCAACAGTAAAAGCATGGGAATGTTCTCCCCATTTAAGATCATCCCACCTTTCCGTTTCCACTATCTCTTTTTGAGAGAGAAACTTGATTGCTTCTTCCGGTGCGGGAAATTTATCGTCACTCACCCCTCACCCCCTATTGAGACCGACGTATAGCGTATTTCGTCAATAAGCCGCACAAGCTCCTTAAAAGGGAGGCTGCCATACTTAGAAGCAAGCAGGTAAAATGCATCCTCAAAAGTTTTAGCTTTAGAAATACTCCGTGTGAGTTTCTCGATCGTTTCATCCGTATCCTCCTGCCCTTTGCCGATCATCTTTTCTTTAAACTCATCCATAAGACTTTCATGACGTTCCTGTTTCTTACTGAACAAGCTTTTTAAAAACCGGATAATTCCCCTTTTTTTCTTTCCGTGTTTTATTGTGTGCGGGTAATCATTCATCTGCCTGGTAAAGGAATTATTTGCAGCCTGGGGATCGGCCATATCAAATTCATCTTCAGGAATTTGATATTCCCGGCTTATATATTCTTTCCGGGGACGGAATCCAATGGCATAAAGCTTTCCGTCTCGTTCCACCCGGTCCGTTTTCAGATTTTCTTCTTTTTCAAACGTAAAAACCGGGGGGGATACATCTTCACCAAAATTAAAATAAGTGAAAATACGTGAAAGCCGGTTAAACGCAGCAGCAACCCGCCTCCTGTCTGCTGCCGCCAGGTCATACCGGACAAGGTTGTGTGCCTGGGCCGCAGCATAGCTTCCATGTTCCCCGATTTCCGTTGAAAGGGTCTGTCCCAGGATTGCCTTTGAAATCTCGGCATTTGCCATAGCGATGTATTCTTTATGTACTGATGACGATGCACCTTTTGTCGAACTTTCCTGTATTGAAATATCTGCACCCTCCGGTGCAATCCCCACAGCATTGGTAATCATCCGGTCAAGCATGTCCAGGAGTTCATTTTTATAGACTTCATCTGCATTCCGTGGATATTTCCCATACAAGAATGCACCGCCGTATTTTTCCACAAAAACAGTCCACCAGCGGAAACCGTTTTTCTTGAACGTTACAGGCCAGAAGCATTTTGAAAGTGCTTTGATTCCATATGGGTTTGCATAACTCGCCCGGTGCCGTACCAGGAGAAACCTGTTTGCCGGTACAGGTTCTGTTGAAATTATTCCCGATTTAAATACAAGCTGATTCTCCTGGTTAAACTCAAACCATTCCGGCGGTTTGCCTACGATATTGTCAAATATCCAGTACCCGTCTTTTGATGTCCATAAAACCTCAAGGGGTGAGTAACCGTATGCCACCGCATCCATCATTTCCTCGATGATCCGTGGTACATCCAGGGGAGAAATCTTTTTTAAAAACAGTTCGGCTGCCTCTGTCTCCTTTGCCCCGTCCCCCCCTGGTTCGATAAGCCAGGCTGCCCCGGATACCGAAGAACAGCGGACACTCCAGACACTTTCCATATGGCCGTCCGATAACAGGTCTTTTAATGCGGTTATACCTTTTCCCATTTTCCGTAAAATCGGATCCGGATCCGGCAGGGTACGCATAAGCCGGATGAACTCATTTGCCCGTGCCCTGGTGGCAAAGTGATCCCCGCCTGTAAGGTTTACATCAGGGAAGGTAATCTTTTCTTTTCCGTCCGGTCCCCATAAATACGGCATTAATACCCCCTCATAATGGCATGTGCCTCCCATGGACGTGCCATGGCCGGTTTCCCTGCACGTTTTTTCCGTGCAAATTCAAAAAGCTTTCGTACCACCCCTTCAAGGGCATCCGGCCCGTCTTTAAAATCGCCGTCCGGGAACTGTAAAAGCTGTTCAACCAGAAGTTTTTGATCCGGATCATGCCTGTTAAACCGGATTATGCCGTTTTCGATGGGGGCAGACAGGGTGCTTTCAATCCTGGTGTCTTTATGTAATAGATTTGATTGCCCCCTGTGAGGAAGATGATACCCTTCCTTCTCGGCTTTTGCGTCAAAGATTTCCGATAAAAGCCCCTGGCCTCCGTTGTCTTCATAAAACATCCAGGAGGGATTGCATTCGTTGTATATCAGGTACATTCCATCAACCATCCTGCTTACCGATTCTTTACGGATACGGGCTTTAAGAACGTGCACTATCCCGTTATTGTCGATTCCCGCACAAACCGTCGCTTTATAGCAATGTTTCTCTTCATGTTTTACGCTGGGATCTGTCCAGGAAAAGACAAAAGACAGTCTGGTACCGGTGAGCTCAAGCGGATGAAACCACCTGATACTCTCTTCAGAAAAAATCCGTTCATCCAGGGGGGTAGGAATAAGGAGGTATTCCTGGTTATAAGCCAGAGACCCGATTACCCTTTTTATTCGTTTTAAACGTTTTACCGGAAATGCAGCAGACCAGGCTGGTTTCCCGTGCTTTTCTGCCGGAAACTTAAAGGTTTTAACCGCTTTAATATCGTCCGTACCTTTTTCCAGGGTTGATGCAACACATCGGGTGTTCAGGGGTGTTGCCACTATTATGGCGGAAAAGTTCTCTGCAAGGGCGGGAACAAGGTCCTGGGTGATCCATTCGATTGCTTCCCGGATAAACTTCCTGCTTTTTGCACGTTTCCTGCTCTGGATATCATCCATCCGCACATAATCCGGCCGGTTCGGACCATGAACAAATCCACGGGGATCCTGCCCTATACTCACGGCACGGATGCCAACGGTTTTACCACCGGATTCAGGAATATGTACGGTAAAGCGCTTTATTCCCGGATTACGGTTTGCAGGGAAAAATAATCCAAAATCATTCTGCAGACGCTGGTTATATAATAACTCCAGGAGGATACGGCCGGTAAAGACTGCACTTTTATCCTCATTATAGCTTGAAAAGAGCATAAACCTGCGTTTGCCGTAACAAATCCGGTGGATCGGATCTATTAAAGTAAAAAAGGTTGATTTCCCGCTGCCACGGAATGCGGAAAGAAGTACAAGTTCATTTTCTATGTCCTTGATTTTCTCCCAGTCCGCATGAAACCTTGCAAACTCACAGGGCACATAATCGGGAAAATAGGTTTTCGCAAACTCTCTTAAAGAGTTTTTACCCTGTTTTTTACGTGTTTTTTTTGCCTGTTCACAATTATCCGGAAACAATGGCCGGGAGAGTATCTCTTCCCGCAGTTCATTCCATGCGGCTTCAAGCTGTTTAAGGGTTTTTATTTCCCTCATCTGTTAAAACATTCCCTTTCTTGTGCTGTATGTAACAAGTTCCTGGTATATCCCGTCCCAATACGGCTCCATCTTTTCTTTCAGTTCCGGTGCATTTTCTGCCAGGTACTGGTTGGCGATCTTGATAAGGTCGATGGCAACACCCAGGTACTGGGTCCTGACATCGATCTTCTGCATGACTGACACATGCTTGGCAATGGCATCCGCTATCTTCGGATCGGAAAGTAACGCCGGATTCATTTTTATCTGTAATAGCCAGGCTTTTACGCTTTCTGCATACATAGCAACCATTTCTTTGGGACTCATATTGTAAATACGCCGCTGTACGTCCCAGTCCAGATTCTCATCTTTTTCCGCTGCCTCCGCTTTCCAGCGGTATACAGTGCCCTCATTTATCTTGAGTTCCTTTGCTATTGCAGTACATGTCTTCCCTTCCCGGACATACATCCGTTCCGCTTCCACCCGTTTTTCCGGTTTTGACAATTTATCCCCCGATGAGTTTGATAACAAACGGGACCGCAAGACCGATTAAAAATGTAAGAACAGCCACACCGCCGGTGGCTATGAATATTTTTTTATTGATTTTACTTAAAGCCTTTTTGGTTTCCCGCAGATCCTGTTCCAGACCATTGATCCGTTTCTCGATTGCAGCAGTAAACTCTTCCTTTAAGTATTTATGAACTGCTTCAATTCCCCTGGTAAAGGTTTCCTCGGATTTCTTCATTCCTTCCCGCAGATATTTGTATTGCTCCGCAATTTTGGCAAACTGGGCGGAACAATCCGGATTCGGTATACAATTTCCAGTAACTTTCTTAGCCATTATTCCTCCGTATAAAAATCAACGATTGTTTCCAGTTTCCTGATATATTCCCGCATGGCGATGATGTTCTTTTCCAGGTTACGGTAATCAGCGTATGACAACCAGAGACCGTCTTCCCGGTCTGCAAAAGTCACAGGAAGCATGATGGGCGGGTCCGGAACAGGGGGAACAGTATTTTTCAGGATATCTTCTATATTAATAGGGATATCATTTGTCGTTTTGCAGGTTGTCAAAAAGATCATTAGCACGGTCAACAAGATCACTATCACCGGTATTTTCAAGTTCTTTCTCTTCATTTTCCGCTTCCTCCTCTGCCTTAAGGTTCCCGTCTATTACTTTCTGCAGGCGTTCCGCACGTTTTGCCAGTTTGTCTACTGCGTTTGCAAGCTGTACAGAACGTTCCTTTTCCACCTGCAGGAGTTTTTTCCGTCTTTTTCCCACAAGGTATTGGATGACATTTCCCAATACCAGAAAAAGAATGACACAAAGCAGTATTCCACTCATAAGTTCCCGTTCTCCTTTCCCGGTTTATCCGTACCGGCAGCAGCTCCGATCTTTTCACCCTTGTTTGCCGCCACAAACGTAATGGAAAGTACGCCGGCAAAGACAATGACTTCATCCACCGGTACTGCTATATTCTCCGGTACCAAAGCCCGGACAATAAGAACCAGCATTATTAATAAAATCCATACAATCGTAATCCAGAGCATCCGGTCTTTATGCGGCGGCTGGTATTCAAATCCGAACTCACCACAGGGCGATTTGAAAGCTTTTACTATGTTTGCTCCCTTGGATATCCCCACATATGCAAGGGAGATATACCCGGCAAGATTCACCATATCGGCAAGGGGCAGTTCCACCGTAATCACCAATTGCAGGAGAATGGCTCCGGTAAGGAAAATAAGCCAGAAAAGTAACAGCCATAAACATTTATGGTTCATTCTATCCTCCTTAGATATTGCCCCTTTAAAAACAGGTGTGCCGGTGAACAATATAAAAGCCCGGCACACCTTTATTATAAGGAGCGTGTCTGTGTGAGAATATAAAAGTTGTGATTGGTGAATAGCAAATAACTTATGTAATAATTTTTTTTACATTAAAAATGCGAAAAAAGAGAATATTCCTGTTAAAGTTATCATAAAAAGGAAGAGATTAACTGGAAATGTTTTGTAACATTTTTTGTAACATCTTTTCCATACGGTCTAATTCTTCCCTCATGAGAATAGAAATATTAGGCATGGTTTCCGGACTAAGGATACGGTCGTCCTGTGAACTCTGACTAAGGAGATCGATTACAGCTTTAAGCTTATTAATACTTTTTAAGAAATCCTGCCGATTATTTACATTATTCTTGTCACTTGAAATTATTGTATCATTCATTATAAAATCCTTATAAATAAAACCCGGTCCGGTATAAGCCTAATAATACCGGACCGGAAAAGACCGGCCGTCCTGGTGACGGGAAGGCTTTCAATAGCGTATTCCCAAACGGAAGGCCGGTTATTTATTTCTTATTGTCCCTAACTTGACTATTGCTTTATTAAATATTTCCTTAAACTCATCAATCTCAAACGGTTTTTCCAGAAAAAAGTCAAACACCCCCCTGGTTAACTCTTTCTTAAACAAATAAATAGTACCATGTGCTGTCAGGAAAATACTCACATAATCCTTATCCTTGTGCTCCTGTTGAATCATTTCCAGTAAAGCGATATCGTCGATATCCGATGACATCTGAAAATCGATGATATAAATATCAAACTTTTCCTGTTTAACTATTTCAGCAGCTTTTTCAGGTGATTTTTCCGTTATCAGGCAATGATGCCTTAGAACAGTCCTGATTGCATTAAGTACGCCTTCTTCATCATCAACCATTAAAATCTTTATTTTTTCCATAAAATCCCACTCCTTAATATAATATTATTATGAAGATTTTATTATGGTTTATTGATTGAAAACAATTAGCCAAAAGTTTATTTTTCATAGCCAAAAGTATGATTATAAGCGAAAAAGGTTTGCAAGCTGGATTTTATTTTTAACTTTACATTTAATTTTTATCTTTTGGAAATGAGATTTGACAGTGTCAATACTTATAAAAAGTTTTTCTGCTATATCTTTATTATCCATACCCCTAATAATATATTGTATTATTTCCTGTTCCCTTGAAGAAAGGTCGAATCTTTTTGATAAAAGCTCAAAATGTGTTTCAGTACTTTCTTTTGTTCTTATTGATCTAAGTAATTTCTTTTCCATTTTTTCAATTTCAGTCTCACTATAAACCTCATGATCACGTATCAGGGATTTTATTTTTTCTTTTAAAACAGCAACAGAAAAGGGCTTCTCTATATAATCAACCGCACCATACTTTA
>JAFGQK010000385.1 GCA_016935735.1 Spirochaetales bacterium
ACAGGGCAGTTTTCTGCCGAAACAGACCTTTTTGCAGAAGAGTATAAGGATATAGATGACATACCGGACAACTGGTGATGAGAAAGGAGACAGGGCAGTTTTCTGCCGAAACAGACCTTTTTGCAGAAGAGTATAAGGATATAGATGATATACCGGACAACTGGTGATGAGAAAGGGAACAATAAGGAATAAAAAAGAATGAAAAAAGTATTTACTATACCGGATCTCTGGAATGATTATGGCCTTGATATACGAAGCTACTCGTTTTAATAAAGATTGTTAGTGGTCTTTTATGAGTGATGAATTTATCAATCCGGAAAAGGAACTACAAAAACTCTCCAATGCAATTAAGCAATACAGGCTTATTCTAAAAACAACCGTTGATCCCTATCAACAATCCAGGGCAAGAAAAAAATTAAAGGAACTTCAATCATATAGGGAGAGAATTCTCGCTGCTTTTGAGGTGGAAGAGGATACAGCAGGTGAGGAAACGAATGAAAAAAAGATCGAAGAAAATGATTTTATTACCAGAATCAAGGCAAAATACCCGGAAAAAGTGAATTATGATCAGGAGGTACATGAATTAAAACTCTATTTGGATTTTTTTTATTCTGAATTTCTTGCTATTTTCAGTGAAAGAAAGATGAAGCTGGATTTCAAGTTTTCACTGGACAGGGACAATTTCCATCAGAAATTTCTTGGGGTAAAAAGGCACCTGGATGATTATATCCAGGAATGTATCCGTATTAAAGATGGAATTTTAAAAAAAGAAGTGGAACTTGAAATGAAAAGAAGAGTAATTAAGATTAAGAGAAACCTTTTTATAGAAGCCTTCCGGTTTATAAAATCTGTACAGAGTTTTGCAGAAGAATTGAAAAGAGATCTTGATACCGAGGGATTAAAATGCTTAAATGGGGATGAGATAATAAGTTTTGAGTTTATGGAAGAAAAACAGTATCTGGAGGGATATACAGTAAAGGAGGCACTTGAAGATCTTTTTGTATTTACAAAAGAGGTCCTGGCTTTTTTAAATATTCCTGAATTCGAAGTATAGGAGGGAATGGATAATTGCAGATAGATGCTCCAATTAATTCAACAATCGGTGAAGAATCTTTTTTTGAAGGAAGATATGCAATAAAAGGAAATCTGCGAATAGACGGGAAATTTGAAGGGGAGTCCCTTCTCGTTGAACAGCTTATGGTCGGTGCAATGGGAAGGGTAAAAACTGATATCTTTGCTACCAGTGTTGTTGTTGAAGGTATTGTTATCGGAAATATTCAGGCTTCCCGCAGAATTCTCCTTCTTGCAACTGCCCGGGTTTTGGGTGATTTAAAGACACCGGAATTGATTATCCAGGATGGTGTCGTTCTTGAAGGGAAATGTACGATTTCTCATATGCAGATTAAAGATACAAAAACTTACATAGAATCTCTTTACAATAAAACTCACGAGGAATAAAAAATCCATCATTAAAACTTCATGTTTTAATGATGGATTAATAATGAACTGAATAAATTATTTCTATTATTGCGTAAGCTCATTAAGCTTTTCTTTGAGGACTCTTTTATGTTCCATAAAATTAAATTCAGTCTTTGCACCCATTTCTTTTCTTACTTCATCTTCCAGTGTTGCCATACCATCGGGAGAAAGGTCCTTGTCCAGAACAGTATCGTAACGATAATTTCTTATCTCCCAGCTGTACGATGTAGTTCCGCCTTCAATCGGCTTCTTTGTTACATCACAATATGTAATTGTCATAATCAATACCTCTCTTCTATAATGTTATATATGAAAAGTTTATACCAAAGTACAAATTTGTCAAGTATTTTCATTTATTTTTTTATGAAATCATCATGAACCTTTTACCTGTTCAAAACACAATTGAACTCCAATTGTAATTATAACAGGTGACCTTCAAGCCATTCCTCCGGGAAAAGAGAGGTTTTATCAAGAATCTCCTTAAGTATATGATGACCGGGTTCAAGTAAATCCGGATCCTTTTTAAGTATGGCAAATGTATCTTCCCGGGCAATTTCCATGGTTTTTATGTCTTTTGCAAGGTCTGCAATATATAATTTTAAGAAACCGGATTGCTTTAATCCGAGAAGCTCTCCCGGGCCCCGGATTCTCAAATCTTCTTCAGAGATGCGGAAACCGTCCGTTGTTTCCATCATTACCTTTAACCGCCTTATTCCGTCCTCTGTCAGCTTGTGCGAGTAAATCAGGAATGCATACGATTGATGTATTCCCCTTCCCACTCTTCCCCGAAGCTGGTGCAGTGCAGAAAGCCCGAACCGTTCTGCATGCTCGATCACCATACAATTTGCATTTGGAACATCCACCCCTACCTCGACAACACTGGTCGAAACAAGTATCTGTATTTCATTTTTTATAAAACCTTCCATGGTCTTTATTTTTTCATCTTCAGGAAGTCTTGAATGGATAAGACCTGTTTTTATGCCCGGGAAAATGAAAGACGTGAGTTTTTTATACATTCCTTCTGCATGTTTTAAGGATAATTTTTCCGATTCTTCAATAAGGGGATAAACAAAATAAGCCTGCTTCCCTGCCATGATCTCTTCATGAATACGTTTGTACACCTTCTGTTCATTCCCTTCCCGTGTCAGATGAGTAATAATTTTCTTCCTGCCCAAAGGCAGTGCTTTTATTGTAGAGACCGAAAGATCTCCAAATGCAGTAAGGGCCAGGGTGCGTGGTATAGGGGTTGCTGTCATAAGAAGCAGGTCAGGATTATTCCCTTTTTTAACAAGAGAGACGCGCTGAACAACACCAAACCGGTGTTGTTCATCCACAATCACAAAACCGAGTTTTTTAAAAGATATATCTTCGGAAAAAAGTGCATGGGTGCCGATAAGAAGGTCTATACTGCCATGAGTAAGGCCGGATATGATATGTTTTCTTGCTTCCCCTTTTATGTTTCCTGATAAAAAAGCAATCCGGATGCCTATCGGTTCAAGCAGGGATGCAATATTTTCTGCATGCTGTCTTGCAAGAAGCTCTGTCGGTGCGAGAAAAGCCACCTGTTCCCCCGATTCAATTACCGACACCAGGCAGATAACAGCAACAAGGGTTTTCCCGCAACCCACATCCCCCTGGAGAAGCCGTGCCATTGGATATGAAGAAAAGAGATCCGCTTTAATTTGTGCAATAGCCTTTTCCTGTTCATCTGTGAGCGGGAACGGGAGTCTTACAATTATTTTCTTTTCATGTGCAAAGGGAATCATTGGCCGTTTCACCCTGGTGATTTTTCTTTTTTGTGTTCTCCTGCCAATAATAAGCTGGAGGTAGAATAATTCCTCATAAACAAGATAATTTTTTGCTTTTTCAAGGTTTTCCATATTATCGGGAAAATGGACTGTATAAAGGGCTTCTGATTTTTTTGGAAAATTATATTTCTTCTGTATGGAAAGAGGCAGTTCATCTTCTACCCTGTCCCGGATAAAAAAAAGTGCATTTTTCATGATTTTCCGCATATACCCCTGTGTTAATCCTTCTGTAAGGGGATAAACAGGGAGAATAGTGGTAAAAGAATGATCCGTCCCGGAAAATTCCGGAGTGGAAAACTCCGGGGCGGGAAAAGGTTCGACTTCAAAATATGAAGACTGTATTTCGTGATATTTATATTTAAATGAACCGGATACAAGGATCTGTTTCCCGGGAATAAGAACAGACTCAAGATAATTTCTCCCAAAGCAGACCAGCGCGGCCTGGCCTGTGTTGTCTTCAATATATACTTTTAATGCTTTTTTTCTTCCCCACCCGATATAATCGTGGGCAATCACCTTTGCAATGACATGCACCTTCTCTTTATTCAGTGCATCTTTCAGTGTGTCGATTTGTGATCTGTCTATATAATCCCTGGGAAAATGGAAAATTACCTCTGCAATTGTCGTAATAGTGAGTTTTTTTAAAATTCTGGAAAGTTTCGGTCCTACACCTTTTAATAATGTAATATCCTGATTGAATTCCTTTACATACATTATACAGGAATACCAATGACCGGAGATAGTTGCTTTTTATGTCCTTCTGCGTTTTCCTCTCTCCGGGTATACTTCTTTTTCTCTTCCAGTGTATTTGAAAACATCTTCATTTTTACCATATTTGTATTTTATGTTCTTTTGTTGACCATTTTGTGAATATTATATGAACATTCTGATAGATGCAAGGCGCAACATGTGGATTTTTCTGTAAATAGGTTCGATTCTCCGGCTTCGGGAATGGAGTTTGCCCGGTAGCCATTAATCATAAAATATCTACCATATGTTCATATAATGGTCACAATAGCGATGTATGGTAAAAAGATAAGTTCTCGAGTATCTCTCAACTTAAAAAAAAACGCTTTCAATAGTATGAGGAGGAAGAAAATGAAATTTTCGCAATTCAAATCAGTAATCATTATTTTCGTGTTCCTGGTGGGGAATGTGTTCAACGTTAACGCACAATCCCTGGGAGACGTGAATGTGGATGGGGGAATCGATATTATTGACGCCCTCCTGGTTGCACAGGAGTATGTCGACCTAAATCCGGTAAATTTCAATGCCGCATATGCCGATGTCGATGGGAATGGCCAGGTGGAAATAATAGACGCACTTTTAATTGCCCAGTATTATGTCGGGATCATCACGAATTTTCCGGGAGAACCGCAGGTAACCCCCGGCCCGGGAGATGAGGAACCCATGGCGGATTTTGAAGCATCAAACTATGTTCCGGCGGCATATGAACTTATTACGTTTGATGCATCGGGATCGGAGGATCCGGATGGGACAATTGTCAATTATGAATGGGACTTTGACGACGGGGTAACAGCCGCCGGAATCACCGTCACCCATTCCTTTGCGGAAAATGATGATTATAAAGTCGTATTGACTGTTACGGATAACAGCGGGCTTACGGATGAAAAAAAGAAAAGAATCTTTGTCGGACGACCCCAGGGATGGACGGAAAAGACCCATCATAAAAGTGCGGATCCCGATTATGACCGCCTGTTCCCTGAAGACAGGGTGAACCGTATTGATCTGATAATAAGCCCGGAAAATTTTCAGGCCATGGAAAATAATCTTGCAACCCTGGACATGTGGAGTGAAGAAGATCCCATTTATGTTCCCTGTATTGTTCAATTTAATGGATATACATGGTGGTATGTCGGGATACGATACAAAGGACAGAGTTCCCTGTTCAGCCCGGCGCGGAGTAATGTTCATAAATTACCATTCAGGCTTAATTTTGACAAATTCGAAGATGATTATCCGGAAATCGATGATCAGTGTTTTTATGGTTTTAAAGAGATGACGTTCTGCAGCAACTGGAATGATCCGTCATTTATACGGGAAAAAGTATGTTCGGATATTTTAAGAACAGGGGGCATTGTAGCTGCATATGGTTCATTTATACGGGTGTTCATCGATACAGGAAACGGCCCTGTCTATTGGGGATTATATACTTTAGTAGAAGATCCATCTGACGCGTTACTCACGACCCAGTTTGAAGATGACAGCGGGAATTTATACAAACCGGAAGGAACCGGTGCCGACTGGACCATGCCCTTCAGACAGGAAGCTTTTGTAAAGAAGACGAATGAAGACATTATGGATTTCAGTGATGTGGAAGCCGCCCATTCGGCACTTCATGCCTCCCGCTCAAATGCCGCTGCCTGGCGTGCGGGGCTGGAAGCGGTATTTAATCCTGGAATATTTCTGCGGTGGCTGGCAATCAATACCGTCGTGGTGAACTGGGACAGCTATGGACAAATGGCACAGAACTATTATCTCTACCAGGACCTGGCAGATAATGGCCGTCTCGCCTGGATTCCCTGGGACCATAACCTGTCAATGCAAAACAGTATGATGGGTGGGCGGGTGTTAAGTTTTTCCCTGGATGAAGTGGGAAATACCTGGCCTTTAATCCGCTTCTTAATTGATGATCAGGTTTACAAAACTGTCTATCATCAGGAAATGCGGGCAGCCATAGACGGATGCTTTGATGAAGCAACCATTATTGCCAGGATGCAGCATTTCCATGATTTAATAAAGCCGTATGTCGTGGGGACAGATGGAGAAATAAGTGGTTATACCTTTTTGACCGGTGGTGAGAACGAATTCAACCGGGCACTTGATGAAATAATAAATCATGTGAGGACAAGGCAAACGGATGTGAGAAATTATTTAAACTCTCTTCCTTAAATAAAAGAGAAGTGGGGTAAAACCTTTTTTACCCCACTTTTTAACAATTCAATATCCTGATTGAATTCCTTTACATACATTATACAGGAATACCAATGACCAGTTCCACCAGGTACCCGAATAGAAGGGAACCGAGTAAAAAGAAAGCAGCAAGCAAGAGAAAGGTAAGAAACAGAAGTTTTATATAATCCAGCTTTCTCGTGATAATCTTCATGACTAAAGATATGACCGGTTGAATTGCCAGGTCGATAATTTTAAGGATATTATTGTCTTGATTCATATGAAAAACAATACTTATAAGCCGGATAATACAGAGAATGCCAAAAAATATGATAATATAACTGATGATATTCCAGATGGATGATATAAAGATGGCAAGGAATATTCCGAATGTGAGCTGGTTTGTTTGTTCAAGAAAAAAGGTAATTCCCGTAATACTCTGGTTTATAAACGCTAAAAGAGAGATCGCCAGAACAGGAGTAAAATCAAATATACCTCTTCTTAAGAATTTAATCCCTTTAAACAGTGCCAGATAGGGGCCTGTAATCAGACAAAGGTAATTCCACAATTTTCCATCCACCTGCGGTTTGAACCATGAACATAAAATACGGATAAAAAGCAGAAAAAGATAAATATTAATACATATGCTAAATGTTTTTAACATAATAAAGTAAATCATTCATAATCCTCCATAATCCGGGTAATACGGTTAAATTTTTGCAATACATTCCTTTACAATAGATTGCATATTTTTTTTCACCAATTCATACTCTTCTGCCGTCATCCCTGCACCTAATGCTACCTTTTCCCTGTATGTTGGAGTAAAAAGATCCTTTGGTGCATGGGTGTCCGTGTCGAGTACACATCTGGCTGAAAGTTTCCTTGCCAGGTGTAACACTCTCCCATTGCCAAGGCCATGTGAATGCCTGCCGGAGATTTCCAGGTACACCCCCTGTTCAGCTGCCAGTTTTACTTCTGCTTCTGTAATGAGCCCGGGATGTGCCAGGATATCGATACCGGCTTCTATCCCGGCAAGGTTGGTGCCGGGGGGTACGGGTTCGCATATGGTTTCCCCATGCAGGACAATAATGGCAGCACCGGCAGAACGGGCCAGTGAAACAAGGCTTTTTATCTGTTTTGGGGGAACATGGGTGATTTCAACCCCCGGGAGTATGACCATGTCATAAAACGGCCGGGTTTTCTTGCAGAATTCGATAATACCGGAAAGTACATGCTCTATATTTGATGCATCCACATGGTCGGTAATGGCTATAGCACTGTACCCTGAATACTCGGCCCGGCGTACAAGCTCAGCCGGTGATAATACCCCGTCACTGAAAAAGGTGTGGGTATGAAGATCAATAATACCCTGGTCTGTTTTCATCTGTTACATCCTTTTCAATCTCTAATCTCTAATCTCTAATCTCTAATCTCTAATCTCTAATCTCTAATCTCTAATCTCTAATCTCTAATCTCTAATCTCTAAT
>JAFGQK010000386.1 GCA_016935735.1 Spirochaetales bacterium
CCGGGCTGTGGAGTACCATATTACCAACATCTTTAAAAAGGTGGGTATATCGAAACGATATGATTTGCTGACTATATTCAGGATGTAGTTTAAACCACAGAGAATCCCTGGCTGTAGCAGTCTAAACTCCATTCTTTTGGTCATAAATCATTTTATCCACCCCGATCTTTCACCAGACACATACCCCAAATAACCAGAAATCTGAAAAACTTACCAGGTTAAAATAATCCAATTAATAACTCTGTGTCCCGAAACCAGGGTTGTCCACAGCCCTGGTTTCTCTGTGGTTAAATTCCTGGCTACACTATATATTACCCTTTTTCTATCTTACAAATTACTTAACAAATGCATTGTATCATAGCGTTTGCCCTTTGTTTTCAGACTCCTGCCATTGACACTTATTACCTGAAACCTTATAATCTTTTTCTTGAAAGGCAGGACATAATGTATTTAATGGAATGATGATCCTGGAATTCTATTTTCAAGGGCTAAAGGAACGATATGAAAACAGCAGCAGGAGTATGTCTGGGTGCATCGACAGTTTCTTTTGTAGAAGCTGTTCTTGATGATTCAGGAACGATAACGATTACAGATACGCTGTCGGTAACGCATAATGGAGATCCCAAAGGAATTTTTGAAAAGAATCTGAAATCCTTTATCCGGGAAACCATTCCCGTCATTGTAACAGGCCGGAAGTTCCGGAAACTGGTAACACTGCCTGTTATTTCCGAACCTGAAGCAACAGAGAACGCCCTCATCTACCTGAACCAGGGGAATAAAAAATATAATGCAGTAGCAAGTCTTGGCGGGGAAACTTTTATTGTATATCCCCTGGATAATGAAAACAGGATTGCCGGGGTGGTGACCGGAAACAAATGTGCGTCCGGTACGGGAGAGTTTTTTTTCCAGCAGATAAAGCGGATGAATCTCTCCCCGGACCAGGCAGTAACCCTTGCAAAGGAAGCAGAACCCTTTAAAGTATCCGGCCGTTGTTCTGTTTTCTGTAAGTCGGATTGTACTCATGCATTAAACAAAGGTATTCCTGCCGGGGAGGTTGCCGCAGGTCTTGCCCGGATGATTGCAGAAAAAGCACAGGAACTCTTCAGAAAACTACCGGGGCATCAGATTCTTGTTGTCGGAGGGGTGACCAGGAACCCGGTTGTCATGAAATTCCTGAAAAAGAGTATCCCCGGCATAGAAGTACCGGAATATGCAACCTGTTTTGAAGCGGCAGGTGCTGCTGTGTACGGTTTACTCCACTACGATACCATGGAAAACAGTTCGTTTAAAAATCTTTTTAAAGAAAAGGCAAGTTCTTTTGATTTTTTAGAGCCCCTTTCCCGGTATAAACATATGGTAGAGTTTAAACAGATGAAGCAGGGAAAAGCCTGTGATGGGGATGAGTGTATTATTGGTCTTGATGTGGGATCGACAACGACAAAAGCTGTTATCCTCCGCATAAAGGATAACAGCATTCTCGGATCGGTCTATTTAAGGACAAACGGAAATCCGGTAAAGGCATCCAGGAACTGTTATGCCGGCTTGCTTGCACAAATTCCCGAAAAAATAGAAATAACCGGCCTGGGTGTGACAGGTTCCGGCAGGCAGATAGCCGGGCTTCATGCACTGACAAAAGGGATTATTAATGAAATTGTAGCCCATGCAACAGCGGCCACCTATTTTGACCCGGAGGTTGATACGATATTCGAGATTGGTGGACAGGATGCAAAGTATACATATATTGTAAACAAGATTCCGGCAGATTACGCAATGAATGAAGCCTGTTCCGCCGGCACCGGTTCTTTCCTGGAGGAAGCCGCATATGAATCACTTAAGGTTGATGTCACCAATATTGCCCCCATTGCCATGAAAGCGAAAAATCCCCCGAACTTTAACGACCAGTGTGCTGCATTTATTTCAAGCGATATCAAAACAGCATTCCAGGAAAATATAAGCCAGGAAGACGTGATTGCAGGACTTGTCTATTCGATCTGCATAAACTATATAAACCGTGTAAAAGGAACGAGGACAACAGGAAAAAAAATATTTATGCAGGGAGGAGTTTGCTATAACAGGGCGATTCCCTGCGCAATGGCAGGAATAACCGGGAAAAAAATAATCGTTCCCCCCGAGCCGGGACTCATGGGTGCATTTGGTGTTGCACTTGAAATAAAGGAGAAAATTTCCCTGGGACTCCTATCCATGCAGAGTTTTTCCCTGAAATCGCTGGCAGAACGTGAGGTAACCTATAAAAAATCTTTTACCTGTAAAGGGGGAAAAGAGAAATGTGACCGGAAATGCCAGATTAATATGCTTGAAATTCAGGGGAAAACCTATCCCTTTGGCGGTGCATGTAATAAATACTACAATATACGGTTTGATGTATCCCTGGACAGTGACAATTACGATTATGTGAAAAAACGCCGGAACCTTGTTTATAACACCTATGCACCTGTTCGTGAATTGCCGGACACGGCACCAACAGTAGGGATCAGCCAGTCATTCCATACAAACACCATCTTTCCGCTTTATTATAATTTTTTTGCTTCCCTGGGTTTCAAGGTCATTCTTTCCGAACAGGCAAAACAGGAAGGCATAGACAGGGAACTTGCTTCGTTTTGTTATCCGGTACAACTTGCCCTCGGGTTGTTTCAAGATCTGGCAGATAAACAATGCGATTATTACTTTATCCCCATGATCGAGGAGATGTTTGTAAATAAGGCAAAACACCACAGAACCAATTTCAACTCATGCTGTGTATTTGTAAGTGGTGAACCGTATATCATAAAACAGGCATTCAGGGACCTCTGTATAGACGGGAGGATGATACATCCCATCATCAATTTTGCCCACGGCTTCGAGACCCAGGAAAAAACCTTTATTGAAATTGCCGCACGTATGGGGGTGACGGATGTACCGAAGGTAAAAGAAGCATATTCATATGCCATTTATATGCAAAACCAATGTATACAGGAGATGAACCGGCTGGCACATGATTTCCTGGAAAGGTTAAAACAGAACCCGGATGAGTTCGCCATCGTCCTTTTCGGACGGACATACAATGCATTTAATGATATTGCCAACAAGGGAATACCGGAAAAGTTCGCTTCCCGGGGAATCACCGTTATACCGTATGATATGTTTCCATACCAGGACGAGTATGTCGGTGACCATATGTACTGGGAGGCGGGAAAAAAGATATTGAAAACCGCACAGGTTGTGAAACGCAATCCGCAGTTGTTTGCCACTTATATCACCAATTTTGTCTGTGCCCCGGATTCCATGATTATGCCGCAGTTCAGGGCTGTCATGGATACAAAACCTTCCCTTACCCTGGAACTGGACGGACATACCGCGGATGCGGGAATCAATACACGAATAGAAGCTGCCCTGGATATTATACGGAATTTCAGAAAGATATCCCATACAATAACGGATACGGATTATACCCATTATAAACCTGCACATTTCAAAATACATGAAAACAGGAATTTTTTTATTACATCTGATGGAGAAAAGATTCCCCTTACCGATCCCCGTATTGTCGTGGTTCTTCCTTCCATGGGGGAGTTTGGGACCCTGCTTTTTGCAGCAGGTCTAAAGTCCCTTGGAATCAATGCCTTTGCAATGCCGGAAGCGACCATGGATACATTAAAGAAAGGACGGGCTCATTCAAGCGGTAAAGAATGTCTTCCTTTCATTCTCTGCGTTGGCCATCTTTTTAATTACCTTGATAATTACTGGGACGGAAAGAAGTGCGTTGCCTTTTTTGTAAATGAATCCGGGGGGCCGTGCCGTCTTGGCCAGTATAATGTCCTCATGAAACAGATTATAAAAAGAAAGCAACTCCGGAATGTCACCACCCTTTCCCTTTCAAATGAAGACGCTTACGCGGGATTGGGTACAAAATTTGCGTTAATGGGCTGGGAAACCATCACCTTAAGTGACGTGCTGGATGATGTGAGGTCCGGGATTCTGACAAATGCCCTTTCACCGGAGAAGGGAATGGATATCTTCAACGAAGAGTTTGAAAAAATTATTGCTGCAACAGAAAAAGGAACAGGAAAGGTATATAAGCCTCTCCGGCAAATGGCTCTCCGGCTGAAAAATGAGGTTCCTGCAAAGAGAAATATAAAAGAATCCAGGTTCATCGCAATGTGCGGGGAGGTATATGTACGTAAAGACGGATTTTCCCACAAGTGGCTGAACAGGTGGTTTGCAAAAAGGGGATTCATTATCAAACACGCCTATGTCATAGAGTTTATCCTCTACCTGGAGTGGCTTATTAAAAAAAGGCTTTTAGAACCGCAAAGAACGCTTACTGCAACAATTGAAATGATTGTACGTCATTTTTATATGGATTATGTTGAAAAAAAGATAAAGAAAATACTTGCAGCATCCGGCTACTACAGGTTTGAGCGTACAAGAATAGATCCCCTTATAAAGCACAGTGAGCATGTACTCCCCAGAGAACATAAAGGAGAAACAGGTCTTACTCTCGGCGTTGGCATGCATGAAACGGTCGATAAACTCGCCGGGGTAATCAATATCGGCCCGTTTGGTTGTATGCCAACACGATTAACAGAGGGACTTATGACCCCGGAAATGACAATAATGAACAAGAAAAAGATTGTTGCACAATTTAATAAAAACTATAATCTTCCGGAGTACTTCCCGGATGAGATGAATATTCCTTTCCTTTCCATTGAATCAGACGGGAATGTTTTTCCCCAGGTAATAGAATCCCGCCTGGAAACATTTCTTATGCAGGCAGAACGAATGGCTTCCTTAATGGAACGGGCAAGGAAGGAGAATCACCGGTAGGGCCCCGTCGCCTGTTGTCCCGGATAATTTCAGGGGATGTTTCTGTTTCAACTATTTTCTCTATGAGCCGTGATAATTCCGCATCATGACATAAACGCAATAAATATTTCAGATATCCTTCACCACTGCCTATTTCCAGAAACAGATCTTCCGGTTGCAGCCCGCCCCGGCAAGCAAGCACCTTCTTGAAAATATACTGTAAATTTTCAGCATTGGCATGTCTTGTAAGAAGTTTTGGTATTTTCAGGAGACCCCCGGCTGTTCCGTTTTTTATAACAGCTCCCCGGTTCAGCAACATATTAATAATTTCAGGCTGATGTTTCCCATAACCCGGAGACAGGGAAAGATAGAGCAGTGAACATCCTTCTAAATCTACATGATTAAGGTCATCCGCGGATGGTGAAGATCCAAGCATTGTAAGAAGAGCAGTATGATTCCCCTGTTTGACCCGGTCATGGTATTGTCCTGTATGTCGTTTCTTTATAATTCAGTATACCTTACTTGATGTTATTATGCAAAAGCACTATAATAATTATTCCCTGAAAGAAAAGGAAGTAAATGAACTATTTTGTTATTCAGGTACAAACACGAAAAGAAGAAGAATTTCTATCTTTTGCCATAAAACGAGTGTGTGATCTGGATACAGCGATTTTCCTGCCCCGCAGAAAATTGCGAATTCGCCGCCAGGGGAAATGGATGAAATCTATTTCCCCTATTTTCCCCGGATATATATTTATAAAAGCAAACAACGTCACCCCGTCTACCTATAAGACAATCAAGCGGGTACCGGGATTTATACGTTTTTTAAAGAATAATAATAATATAACACCCTTATTGGAAAGTGATAAAAGGATGATCGATCACTTTCTGAGTTTTGGGGAAGTTGTGGGGAAATCGAGTGTCCAATTCGATTTAAATAAAAAAGTAAAGGTTATATGCGGGCCATTAAAAGGACTTGAAGGGAATATAGTAAAAGTAAATAAACGTAAAAAAAGAATCAAGGTAAAAATCGATTTTAATAAAAATCTGTATCTTGTCGAGTTTGGTTTTGAAGCACTCGGGGGTACTCCGGGAAATGATTAGCATCTTCGCAAGATTTTTTTTTTCAGGATAGATGAAAAAGACAGCTACGCGGAGGGATAATCTTATTCATTTATCCAGGAGCCGGGGAAAAAGGCCTTTAATCTTTCAAGATCCTTTGCACTTACTGTCGATTCTTTTTCGAGTGTCAGCTCTACATTTGTTTTTTTAAGCTTATTTAAAAGACTCATGATGATATAGAGATAGATCTTAAGCCCTGCCCTGGGATATTTATGGATAAAATTAAAAAATTTTTCACGGAAAATACTCACAATCTTAACTTCTCCGTGGGCAATCACACTGGCTGTCCGTTTCATGTCGATAAAAATTGCCGCCTCACCGAAAATGTCCCCTTTGTGTATTTCACTTACACAGATACTTTCACCGTCCTGCCCCTTTATCCAGATCGATACATCCCCTTCCAGAATCGCATAAAAATATGGGCTTTCCGTATCCTGGGCAACAATGAGGTCCCCGTCATAATATATGATAACATCACATATTTCCGATATATTGGTTAATTCAGTGCCGGATAAATGACTGAAAATAAGCAAATGCTTTAACTCTTCCGCGAGGTTTTCATTCTCTATCATTTTTACAGGAACCTCCTTTTTTTTATAAGGAATTCATCAATAATATAAATTATATCTTATTTCTTCATTTCATGCAAAGTGATCATACCCTTTTTTTACCGGTGTTTTTTCCCCCTGGCTTATGATATGAATGTCCTCGGATTGTTCCACAATCCTCCCCACAATGGTGAAATCATCGAATTCCCGGGTTAATTCTTTAATTGCATGTTCCGGGATAGTAAAAACAAGCTCAAAGTCTTCACCCCCGTAAAGGGCATACTCATACGGGTCGGATCCGAGTGTTTCTGCAGAACGGACGGTATGTTCCGAAAGGGGAATCGCTTCCAGATCAATCTCTGCCCCGGTATTACTCTTCTGGCATATATGGAACACCTCGCTCCCCAATCCGTCACTCACATCGATCATGGCATGGGCATAACGTGCGATTACCGCTCCTTCTTCCTGTGTCCTTGACCGCGGTTCCAGGTGATCCAGGAAATATCCGTCCCGGTTGTTTAAAAGTAATTTAAGACCGGCCGTGCTTCCCCCGAGGGTCCCGGTGACAGCGATGAAATCTCCCACACGTGCCATAGACCGTAACTTAAGGAGGGAGGATGGAACAGTCCCTGTAAGGGCAAGATTGAATACATACTCCGTTCCATGGGTCGTATCCCCGCCAAGAAGAAGCACGTTATGCCTTTCCGCTGATTCATATAATCCTTTGTAAAATCCCTTTATAAACTCAACATCGGTATCCTTTTTTAAACATATGGAAACAAAAGCATATTCAGGTTTTCCCCCCATGGCAATAATATCCGACACATTCGATTCCATGCATTTTTTCCCGATTTGTTCCGGGGTAAACCATTTCAGGGAAAAATGGTCATTTTCCACCATCATATCCGTGGTAATAAGAGAGCAGGTATCCCTGCCGGAACGTATAACAGCGCAATCATCACCGATCCCGCAGATTATACCAGGATGACTGTCATATGATTTTGTAATGAGATTGATTAATGCAAACTCACCGCCGATTTCATTTATTTTCATATTGTTTTATACCCTGCCCTTGTTTCCTTGTTTATTTTTGCAGAACATAAATCCCCGCACATGGAACAGACATCAGCCCCTGTAGCGCCGCTTTCCTGCTTCAGGGCTTCTGCTTTTTCCCTGTTCATGGCAAGAGAAAACATCGTATCCCAGTCCAGTTCACTCCGGGCTTTTGCCATCCTGTCGTCTCTATCCCGCACTCCCGGGATTCCTCGTGCGATATCCGCTGCATGTGCTGCAATCTTTGATGCGATCACTCCTTCAATCACATGGGTAATACCCGGCAGTCCGAGGTGCTCTGTGGGGGTAAGATAACAGAGAAAATCGGCACCATAATAGCCTGCAAGAGCCCCGCCAATGGCCCCGGCAATATGGTCATATCCCGGTGCAATATCCGTAACAAGTGGACCGAGGACATAAAAGGGTGCCCCATGACATGCCTGTTTCTGCAATTCAATGTTCTTTTTTATCTGATCCAGGGGTACATGGCCGGGGCCTTCTATCATTACCTGGACAGATTTTTCATAAGCACGGGAAGCAAGCTCACCGAGAATCCCGAGTTCGGCAAGCTGGGCTTTGTCTGTTGCATCGGCAAGACAACCCGGCCTGAGCCCGTCGCCAAGGCTCAAGACCACATCATATGCTTTTGCAGCAGAAAGGATTTCATCATAATGTGTGTAAAGGGGATTTTCCTTATGATGATAGAGCATCCATTTTACAAGGAAACTCCCTCCCCTGGAAACGACCCCCATTATCCGCGAAGAAAGAAGGGGGATAAAATCCTTTTTTATACCACAGTGTACGGTAATGAAGTCGACCCCGTCTTCTATATGCCGGAATATCGAATCAAGGAAATCCTTTTCCGTAATTAAAGCAACATCCGGCTGTTTAACAATCGCCTGGTAGATGGGGACGGTCCCGACAGGAACAGGCGAGTTCTTAATAATTTCCCCCCGTACCATATCGATGTCCCCGCCGGTGCTTAAATCCATGATGGTATCTGAACCGTATTTTACCGCTGCTTTGCATTTTTGAAGCTCCAGATCAAGATTCCGGCAGTAGTTTGATGTTCCTATATTTGCATTTACCTTTATTTTAAGGTCTTTCCCGATTCCTGCAGGCATACACTTGTGAAGGCTGCTCTTTGCAATAATGGTATGTCCATGTGCAATATCATCCAGAAGCCTCTCTTTATCAATTTTTTCATTTTCAACGATATTCCTCATTTCATCCGTCAAAATCCCCTGTCGTGCATATTCCAGTTGGGTCATAGTCTCTCTCCTTTTTTCATACTATCATTTATCAGAAAACTTGTTATGTGGGGGATATATCGGGCTTGCTTCCCTTCGCTGGCATTATCCAGGGCAGGTTCAATGGGTTTGATCTCAGACATGCATAGTGTTTCTTAAGCATGCCACCCCACAATATGAACAAATATAACATGCATCACTCTATTAGTCAATATGGGGTGCGAACGCCATAACAGGTTTTAAAAACCACGGAACACACTGAATACACAGAAATAAAAGACCGAAAATAA
>JAFGQK010000387.1 GCA_016935735.1 Spirochaetales bacterium
GATTTTAATCCGAAATAGTTTAGTACTCGTTTATCCGACCCCATAACTCTATGTACTTCCATGCCAGCGTCAATAATTGCATGAGTTTGTGAGTCTCTTCCTTTATCATTCACGTTTTTAATTATATTGAGATTATACAGATTTAATCAATCGGTATAATCGGTGGAATCGGTGGTTCGAAAAACCCGATTATAAACTTCCACCCAGATATAAACCTTTCTTGACATTTTACCCGGATCTGGTTTATTTTTTCCGGATGAACAAAAATTTCATTATTAACTCGATTACAGCAGATATTGGTATAAAGCGTCATTCTGTACAGGGGACAGTTGACCTGCTGGAAGGGGGGGCAACAATCCCATTTATTGCCCGGTATAGAAAAGAAAGGACCGATGGGCTCGATGAAACGGAAATAAGGGCTGTTTTTGATAAATATGAGTATTATTTTGAACTGGAGAAAAGAAAAGATACCATTTTAAGGACTATAGAAGCCCAGGGAAAACTCACAAAAGATCTTGAAAAGAAAATAACAGAGTGTACGGACAGGACAAAACTGGAGGATATTTATCTTCCTTACAAACCCAAAAAGAGGACACGTGCGACAATTGCAAAGGAAAAGGGACTTGAACCCCTGGCAATACTCATTTATTCACAGGAATCTCTTCCCGCTTCAAGGGATGAGGTGCTGCAAACGTATGTGAATCCGGGAAAAGGTGTCCGGACTGGTGATGAAGCTCTTGCAGGAGCCATGGACATTATTGCAGAATGGATTTCCGACGAAGAGTATTTGCGGGGATGGATCCGGGATATCATGAAAAAAAAGGGAATACTGCATGCCAGGGTAAAGCCGAAATGGAGGGAAAAGAAGACCAAGTATTTGCAGTATTACGATTTTCAGGAAGATCTTGCATCGATACCTTCCCATCGTCTCCTGGCAATAAGACGGGGTACTGCTGAAAATATTCTTTCCTGGAAAATAGATGTTGGCGATACCCATATTATAGACTTTATTAGAAGGATGACAGTAAAGAAAATGAATGCCCCGTTTGCAAAGGAAATAACTGATGCCTGCGAGGATAGCTTCCGGCGGCTTATTTGCCCATCCATGGAAAAAGAAGTATTTTGCCTGAAATCGGAAGACAGTGAAAAAGAAGCGATCCGGGTTTTCTCAACAAATCTTAAAAATCTTCTTCTTGCATCCCCCGCGGGTTCCTGCGTGGTTATGGGAATTGATCCCGGCTACCGCACCGGATGCAAGATCGCACTTATTAATAAAAACGGTGATCTTCTCGAATATTCGACCATCTATCCCTTTGCCGGGAAAAGCAAGAGGGACGAAGCGGTAAAGACGATTTCAGAACTGGTGCTAAAGCATAATGCGGAACTTATCGCTATCGGAAATGGTACT
Organism: Spirochaetales bacterium; assembly: GCA_016935735.1. Lineage (GTDB taxonomy): Bacteria > Spirochaetota > Spirochaetia > SZUA-6 > JAFGRV01 > JAFGRV01. Next base: position 1,409 of record JAFGQK010000387.1, read on the forward strand.
GCATCCAGGGAAACAGACGATATTGTAAGGGAATCAATCCAGGAATACGGACTTTCTGTTCATTCCCTGGTAATCAGTGAAGCGGGTGCTTCTGTTTATTCGGCATCAAGTATTGCAAAAGAAGAATTCCCGGATATGGATGTCACTGTCCGGGGTGCGGTCAGTATCGGGAGAAGACTCCAGGACCCTCTTGCAGAGCTGGTGAAAATAGACCCGAAGTCTATCGGCGTGGGACAATATCAGCATGATGTGAACCAGAAGGAGTTGAAACGGTCACTGGATTATACGGTGGAATCATGTGTTAATTATGTCGGGGTTGAACTGAATACTGCATCTATTGCATTGCTTTCCTATGTATCCGGCATTAACAGGGGAATCGCGGAAAATATTGTATTGTACAGGAGTCAGAATGGCCATTTTAAAAACAGGAGTGAACTTATGCAGGTCGATAAACTGGGACCAAGATCTTTTGAGCAGTGTGCAGGATTTCTCCGTATCCGGGACAGCGGGAATCCCCTTGACAATTCGGGAATTCATCCCGAAACCTATACTATCGTTGAACAGATGGCTGTTGATGCAGATATCCCGGTCGCAAAGCTTATACGGAATAAAGAGGTGCTTTCAAAGATAGATCTTAAAAGATATGTGGCCGGCCAGTTCGGACTCCCGACGTTGAAGGATATCATAAAGGAACTGAAGAAACCGGGGCTTGATCCGAGGAAAGAATTCAGCAGTGTTCAGTTTTCATCACAAATCAACAAACTGGAAGATCTCTCGGACGGGCTCATCCTTTCAGGGACAGTTACCAATGTCACCAACTTTGGAGCATTTGTCGATATTGGTGTTCACCAGGATGGTCTTATCCATATTTCCAGATTATGCAGCCGTTTTGTTCGAGATCCGTATGAGATCGTATCCGTTGGGGATGTGGTGAGGGTGAAGGTTCTTGGGGTGGATATTCCCCTTAAACGGATTTCCCTGGAGCGGATAGAGGAATAGGATTTCCCCAAATGTTCTATTCTTCCACAAAATCCAGGGCAACAGAGTTAATACAATATCGGAGTCCGGTGGGTTCGGGTCCGTCCTGGAACACATGTCCCAGGTGTCCGCTGCACCGTGCACAGGCCACTTCTGTCCGGATCATCCCGTGACTTGTGTCTTTTATCTTTTCTATACGGGAATCATCAATCGTTTCAAAAAAACTCGGCCACCCTGTGCCGGAGTCAAATTTTGTATTTGAATGAAACAAGGGATTACCGCAGCCGGCGCAATAGTAGATACCCTGCTTTTTATTTTTATATAAATCACCGCTAAAAGGCTGTTCGGTTCCTTTATCTCTTAACACATAGTATTGCTCCGGTGTAAGGAGCTCCCGCCATTCTTCGTCGCTTTTCATCACTTCTTCCTCCTCTCTGTTCAACAAGTTGAACCACGATAGTAATTTATAAGGCACTCCTCAACATTCGTTGAAGCCCGATTGTAAATTATATAAGGTACTCCTCAACATAGTTGAAGTCCGGTTGTAATTCAATAAGGTACTATTCAATATAATTTTACTATTTTTATAGTATTTTTTTGAATTTAAAGTCATATGTTAAAATAACTATTTATTGGTGGATCCGGCAAGTAACTATCTGTTTACTTCATCGCAATAATTTCTTCTATTTCATTTTTATTGTCCAGGAATTTCGATTTTCCACAATAAAGAGATGAAACCACAGATTTTTCTATCTATTTCTGTGTAATCGGTGGTTCCACTTTTCTTCCATTAAATAATTTGCGGCAGTTTTCTGGAAAATATGGTATTTATAGAACTTAAACGAAATCAAAGAGATATATATTACTATATGACAGAAACGGGAAAGGAAGTTGATTTTTTAATAAAAGAAGGTATAAACGATTTTAGTTTAATTCAGGTTTGTACTGATCCGGGAGATGAGAAGACAAAGCAAAGAGAAGTATCGGCACTTGTTGAATCATGTTGTGAACTCAATATAAATAACGGTTTAATTATAACTGAGAATGAAAAAGATAACATGACAATAGATAATAAAGCAATAACCATCATGCCCTGTTATGAATGGCTGTTGTTTCAGCAACAGAATTACGGATAATGAATCACACCCTGTTTTTTAAATATCTTCTATCATTTCCGCGATAAGCAGGGTGAGATCATCGGGCAAACGGTTTTCTTTCATATGCATAATCACTCTGTCGATTATGTGGTTGGAAAGATGAATAATCGTATCATTTATGTCTTTCTTAATATATTTTTTTAATTTTTTTAATCCGAATGGTTCATCCTTATGATTTTTCACCTCGATCTTTTTTTTTATTGAACCTGATAATATCAAAAAAATCACCGCCAATATATGCATGGGGAAGATACCGGTGGGTAAAGTTAATGGGAAGATCTCTTGAAAAATCCCTGGGAAGCAGGCTTTTCTGGAGTTCATTTGCCAGTGCAAGTTCGGATATCAATTCTTTTGTCCTGTTGTGCAGTTCTTCCCTGAATTTCCTTAGTTTCAACTCCTGGCTTTTTTGAGAGAGAGTCCAGAGAATAATGTTTTTGATAATCTGCGTATCATTTACAGCCGGAAGACTTAACACATGGTCATCTATCTTTTTGTAGCTATTGGTTGTTTTAAAAAGCGAAATAATGTAGTTGTTTTCATCCAGAAGCTTCCTGTACAGTCTTTTTTCATATTCCTTGTAAGGATTTATCCTTTTCTTGCAAGAATAATACCACATTCAATATGATGCGTTTGCGGAAAACAATCGAACAGTGCAATACGGGAAATAGTGTAATTTCCTTTTCCCGTTATTTCACCGGCATCCCTGGCCAGTGTTGCAGGATTGCAGGAAATATATACCATTTGAAGGGGTTTTATCCTGGTAATGGAATGTCTTAACTCACGCGACAGGCCTGTTCGTGGTGGGTCAAGGACAATACAGAGCCGGTCGGGGGGAAAGGGGGGCGGTGATTTCAAGTATTCTTCTACAGAAGCGGTCTTTGCAGTAAAATGCTTTACATCATTTGCACTAAGGTTTTTTTTTGCCAGAATGACCTGGTCTTTATCATGTTCAATCATAATCCCGCCGGTAAACATATCTCCCAGCATACAGGAAAAGAAACCCGTACCGCCAAATAAATCTATACATGAATGCCCTGTTATCTGCGGACGCGCCCATGTCCCGAGTTGATAATGCAGATACCTGTTTGCCTGGAAAAAGCTTTTTCCCGATACCCTGAATGTATAGGTACCAACCAGAATATCGGTATACTCCCTGGTATAATTTCCTGCTAGAGGAAACGAAGCGGGCTGCTCATGCCTGCCGCAGATAGTCTTTACCTGGTTTACCTGGCCGGGGAGAAGAGAAAGGATATCCTTTCTCTTTTCAAGCAGGGTGTTGAGAGGGGATGCAAGCAAAGGGCATTGTTCCACATCCACAACAGCATGAGAAGTTTGCCGGTAAAAACCCAGCTTCCTGTTCCGGATATCCGCTTTCAGCTGTACACGGATCCGGTATGCCCATTGGGGACCGGTTATTACTTCTATTTCCGGCAGTAAATGTATTTTTCCGATCCGTTTGAATGATTCCGCCAGGATAGCTCTTTTTTCAGATACCTGGGTGGGATAATCAATGTGCTGCCAGTCGCACCCCCCACAAGTACCGTAATACTTGCATACAGGTGATATTCTTTGTGCAGAAGGACCGGGAATGGCAACAGGTTCGGCAAAGATGATACTTCCTTTCTTGCTCACCCTTTTTGCATGAACGGTTTCCCCGGAAAGTACTCCTTTTATGAACAGGATATCCCCCTGGGACCGGGCAAGCCCGTAACCGCCATACACCAGTTTTTCTATTTTCAGATTCCTGTAACTATTCATACCGGTTTTCCGTCCTGTGCTTTCATATCCGGTTATTCTATCTTATTATCCCATTTATACGATTTTAATTTCCTGTTACGGTAATACTCAATTTCAGTATTCAAATTAAAATTATTTTTAAATAATATAATACCAGTAACAGATAGAATGATGATAATAATTATTGCTAATATATCTAAAAAATTAAATCCTATTTTTTTTATTTCTTTTTCCCTGTTTTCATTATCATCTATTACATTATCATCAAATACTTCTGATTCTATAAACTCTTTATATAATGATAGTATCTGCTTTTTATACTCTTCTGATGATTCCAAAAAACCCCAACCTTGTGACAATTGGTAAATACCATCGTATGCTGTGTCATTCAATGATTTCAAATAATAGGGAATATTATTATCATCCAAAATCTTACAGAATAATTTAGCTTCGAATTCGTTTTTAAAGTCTACTATTCTAATTGTTTTATCCATATTTTCTCCTTTATATTATTATCCAGGAATTTCGATTTTCCACAATAAAGAGATGAAACCACCGATTACACCGAGATTACATAACGAAGGCTTAAGCCCACAACCCAATTAACAAGCTATCCAGGTTCTTTTTATTATACTGGTCTCATTAA
>JAFGQK010000388.1 GCA_016935735.1 Spirochaetales bacterium
AAATTGATATTTTTGGATGCTTTGCAAGCAGAATTTCGTTTTTTCTCAAATCAGGAAAATTTAAAATGCCACAGCGCAAAAAGCCTTCTATAGTTACAGGTTGATATGATTTATCTTTATCCCGTTAATTATAAGCAGGGGTATGTGTTAAAAGCCATTTTTCCAGCTGAAAAATCAACAAACTACCTATTTGAAAAGGTCTTCTATTATGCGGGTGCATAATCTTTCTAAAAGACCCTTATCATGACTGATTACAAGCATACCAATGTTATGCCGGGATGCAAATGTGACAAGAGCATTCCAGATGTTTGCCTGTGTTATCGTATCCAACATACCTGATATCTCATCTGCAATAATGTATTTTGTTCTGGAATTAAGAATGCGATATAAGGTAATCCGCTGAAGTTCACCCCCGGATAATTCATGAGGATACCTTTCTAAAAATTCCGAATTTATATGTAATAAATCCAGGATTTTTTGATCCGGTTTGAGACCGTCAACCTCAGATAAAATCTTTTTTATTTTCCACCCCGGATTAACAACCTTTTCCGGGTGCTGGGAAATAAATTGTACCGGACAGTACCCACGCTTTGGTAAGGGAATACTATTGACTGATACTTTACCTCTTTGTGGTATAAGATACCCGGAAAGTATTTTTGCAAATGTTGTTTTCCCGCACCCACTTTTCCCCATAAGACCGATAACTTCGCCGGGACTAATAGCTAAAGAAAGGTCTTTCAGAATAAATGGTGATACGCGATTATATTTGAAGGCAATATTTTCCGCTTTAAGCATAAAAACACCTTACCTGGCCATGTGCATGGTCATGAAACCCTGGATTATTGGTTAAGCATTCGGGGCCTTTATATTGACACCGTGGTTCGAAAACACATCCTTCAGGAATAAAACTGCCAAATGGATTTTCTCCGGGAAAGGGTAAAAAGTCATTCTCGGGGAGAGCTTTGAATAAGGCCTTTGAATAGGGATGGCTCAAGAAAGATTCGTCGGAAAAACAGACAGGTTCCGTAATCTCAACGATTGTACCACCGTAAAAAACCGCAATCCTGTCGGAAACCTTTAACGCTGCTTTAAGATCATGGGTGATAAGGATAACACTTTTTTCACCGGCAGTCAGTTTTTTTAGCAAATATAATGACTCCTCCACCGCTTCCGCATCCAGGCCCGTAGTCGGTTCGTCAGCAATAAAAAGATCCGCATTGGTGACATAGGTGGATGCAGCCAGTACACGCCTTGCCATACCTCCCGACAATCGAAATGGATATAGCTTGCATACATCCGGGGATAAATTATAAAAGTTCAGGGCTTCAATTGTTTTTAACCGGGCTTCTTTTTTTGTCCTGCCGGCAAGAACCGAAGCGCGTTGAATTTGCCAGCCTGCTGTTTTGAGGGGATTCAAAAAACCAACGGATTGCGGCACCAGTACAATACGGTTTCCCCTTAATTCTTTAATAACTTTACTGGTAAGAACCTTTCCATTAAAAAGTATTTCACCTTTTATTCCGGCATTCGACGGAAGTATCCCGAGTATGGCATGAGCTAACAGACTTTTACCGGCCCCACTCGATCCGATTATTGCAAGAAGTTCTCCCTTTTTCACCCCAAGATCAAACCTGCTAATGATCTTTAAAGCACTTCTTTCCAGGAAATTACTTTGTAAACGGGAATAATCATAACGATTGAAAACAAGTTCGAAATTTCTTACTTCAAGAATCAATTCCATATATTTACTCCTGCGCGGTTTTCGGATCGAGGATCCTTTTTAGATTTTTTCCTATTGCATCAAAAAGAAGAACAAGGATCAGGAGCATGAGTCCCGGAAACACTGCTATCCACCAATACCCTGTAGACAAATGCATCATGGCTTCGCGTAAAAGGACACCGATTGAAGGTTCGGAAGGATTCAGCCCGAATCCGAGGAAAGCAAGTCCTGCCGCATGGAGAATCGCATGAGGAAACATAAGAATGACGCCGACAGCTATCTGTGAGCTTATATGCGGTAAAATATGGTGAAGCGTAATCCAGGCTTTTCCCCTTCCAAGTTTTTGAGAAACCCGGATATATTCACTTTCTTTTAGCTGTATTATTTCAGCACGGACAACTCTTGTAAGAGATGGCCAGTGTGTAAAAGCGACAGCGATAATGACACCCAGGGAACAACCCCCCATGGCAAAAGAGAGGAGTATAAGTAATACCATATGCGGTAAAGCGAGTACCAGATCGATGAGCCCTGTTATGATTTTGTCGACCATTTTACCTGATAAAGCGGCAAGAACACCGGAGATGGCTGCAATAGCCGCGCTTAATCCAGCAGAGAGAAACCCGATAAAGAAGCTTCTTAAAAAGCCTTTTAGTATCCGGGCAAACATATCCCTGCCAAGCCAATCCGTGCCCATAACATGCTTAATAGAAGGGACCATCCGGGTATTTGTTAAGTCCGATAACAATACTCGATCCGGGAGAAAAAAACATATGAGAAATAATACTATAAGAATAAAAAGACAAAAAGAAATGACAAAAAGCGATTTTTTTCTCTGGTTTACATTATTTATACACAAATTCATTTATAAGTGTCCTTATACGGGGATCGATAATTCTATAAAGAATATCCGCTACGACATTACCGGTATAAATAAAAAGAGTCAGAAACAACACGATTCCGAGGAGTAGTGGAACATCACCACGCACCCCGGCTTCGACTGTTGCCTTCCCCAACCCCGGATAGGCAAAAACCTGTTCTACAAGGACTGCTCCCCCGAAAATTTCACCGATTGAAGCAAACTGTAATGAAACAGCGGGAAGCAACGCATTACGGAGTGCATGATGAAACGCGATACCGATCCTGGATTCACCCTTTGAAACAGCAAATAGAATATAATCACTTTTTATTATATTCTTTACCTTTTCATATGTATGAAGACAGATAGCCGCAATACCGGTTAAAGAAAGTGTCATAACCGGCAAAGCCATATGCACAAGTCTTTCTGTCAGTGTGGCTTCTTCAGGTATAACTCCCGGAGGCACGGCTCCGAATACCGGAGCCCATCCCAGGTTAACTGCGAAAACAATCAATAAAACAATGGCAATCCAGAACACAGGAGTAGAGGCAAGTACATAGCAATAAAGTGATATGACCCGTTCAAATAAAGACTTTTCATAAACTGCAGAAAAAAGTCCCAGAAAAAATCCTATCACTCCTGATAAAGTCCAGGCAGCGATCATGAGCCATAATGAAGTAAAAAATCTTTTGCCTATTACCTGTAAAACCGGTTCATTGAATATAGTTGATTTGCCAAAATCTCCTGAAAGCAAACAGCCTGCCCATTTGAAAAACCGGACAGGCAGGGGTTCATCGAGTCCCCATTTTTGTGCAATAATCGTTTTTTGTTCTTCCGAAATCTGCAGCATGTCTGCACCGATATAGGTATTTACAGGATCGATTGGAGAAAGGGAAACGAGAATAAATGAGCATAAAGAGACGAGAACTAAAAGTATGCCCAGTTTAAAGACTCTTTTTACAGTATAGAACAAAAGAGGCTTTATCATGTTTTTCATCTTTTATTTTTTCCATTTCCATTTTGTGATATTCGCGGTTATTGGCCATCCATGCCCATGCGGTTCAATCCGGGATATACCGATATCAAGGCTTTCAGATACAAAATAAGTATGCTCGAGATTCACCAACCAGACCCATGGAACATCCCCTTTTGCAGAAAGACCGGTCGTTCCGTCCCATTGAGCGAGTTTCCAACAAGGTAATGATTCTTCATAGGTATTCGCACTCATTGCCTTGTCCATAAAAGCATCTACCGTTTCATTTTTATAATATCCAGTATTATACCATCCTTCACCCTGGTACTTGCTATGATAAACATTGTACATTTCTGTTGGATCATGGCTGCCCCAACCGAAAAGAATGGCATTACTGTGCATTAATGTCCGGATCTCATCCCAGCTTTTGCCTTCAACAATTGCATGGATGCCAATTTTTTTCATCATATCTGCACTGGCGACTGCAAGACTTTGACGGATACTGTCCGATGCCGGAAAAATTAACCTGAACTCTGCTTTAAGCCCATTTTTTTCCCGAATACCATCTCTATCCGTATCCTTCCATCCTGCTTTTTCAAGGATTCCCAAAGCATCTTCCTCTGTCAATCCGATTAATCGTGAATCCGGATTATCCCAGGGAAGATTATCCGCTATGCCATAGGCAGGAGAGCCAAACCCGGATAGTATTGTATCCACCAGCAATTGTTTATCAATAATTATTTCTATTGCTTTTCTTATCGTGATATCCGAAGTCACATTATTACCAATCGAATACCCGTCTTTCGTCTTTTCTCCGGTATTAGGAACATAAGGAAACATAATACCCCGGTTATCGACACCTGGGACTATATGCAAGGTATAACCCGGGATTTTCTGAACAGCAAAATCCTGCGGGACAGCACCAAGATGTATCTTTCCTGCTTTTAACGAAGCGAGGACAGCATCTTCTTCGGAAAAAATGAAAACAATCCGTTTTATTTCAGGTTTTTCACCGTAATAATAAGGATTTTCTTCCACAATCATCTGTTGACCTTCCTGCCAGTTCACAAGTTTATAGGGACCGGATCCTACAGGATTTCTGCTGTATGTTTCGCCATGAGCATGTTTGGGTACTATACCAAGGGTTATCAATTTCACAATAAATGTGGATGAAGGATTTTTAAGTACGAACTCAAGTTCATAGTTTCCCTTTTTTCGGATGGTTTCAAGAACGGTAAGATCTACTTTTCCACCGGAATCCTTTGCTTTTAAGAAGGTGTACACAACGTCTTCGGCAGTAAGGGAAACACCATCGGAAAATCTAACATCGTTTCTCAGTTTAACATTCCAGACCAGTCCGTCGGTACTCACTGCATACGAAACCGCGAGATCATTGACAATCGCAAGTTGGTCATTTCTTTTTAGCAGGGTACTCTGGAAAAGGGGATTCCCATATCTTCCCCAGCCAAGAGTGGGATCATAACCATCTTCGCTTTCACCCCCTATTGACACAATGAGTGTACTGGTGTCTGCTTTACTGTCTTTATTGGTGCAACCGGCAATGGTGATGATGACAATAAATACAAACAGGATTTTTTTCATTAAAGAATAAGCAGGATTTTCCATTGAATTTTTCTTTGTCCTTTCGTGTTACTAAATATAAAATCGTGTTATGAATATAATTAATCATCCATTCCATGTCAAGAATACCGTGTGATTTTTATACCATTTTTTATTCTTGACAGAAAATATTTTTTGTTTATAATAGTAACACGATATTTATTTTCGTAACATTATATATAAGGAGAGGAGAAATGCACCATACTACTATTCTTAGAAAGAAAAACCGTTTTATGAAGAGTCTGTGGATAATAGTAAGCAGTATACTGCTTCTCTGTGTCCCGGGAATACTTCTCTTTGGCAGCGGGAGCCAGGAAAATATATCACCATTAAAAGTCGTCACCACCACATCCCTCATTGAACAAATAGTACACAGGATCGGGGATGAAAAGGTCGATGTGATTAACATCATTCCCCCTGCCCAATGCCCGGGGCACTTTGACGTAAAACCTAAAGATATACAAAAACTGGCAGATGCAGATATCTTTTTACTCCATGGCTGGCAGGGAGAAAAGTTTTCAAATCAATTGATTTCTTCGGTCGAGAATCCTGACCTGACTGTTGAGAGGTTGGATATCCAGGGGAACTGGATGGTCCCATCTGTCCAGCGGGAAGCAGCAGAAAAAATCAAAGAAATTTTAGTGAATCAGGATGCAAAAAACAGTTCTTACTATGAAAAGCAGACCCTCCGGTATATCGAACTGATAAGTGCTAAGGAAGAGGAAATTAAAGCAAAACTGAAAACAGTGGATATTACTCGAATAAAAGTCTTATGTGCAGAAATGCAGGTTGGCTTTGTTAAATGGACAGGACTTTCTGTTGTTGCCGCTTATGGGCTTCCGGATTCCCTTACTCCCGGGGTGGTAAAAGAACTTGTGGATAAAGGAAAATCAGAAAAGGTAAGCCTTATTATTGACAACCTGCAAAGCAGTAAGGATGCAGGGAAGGGAATTGCAGAAGAATTGAATTGTCCAAGAATCATATTGTCTAATTTTCCGGGTGGAGTGAAAGATACTGAAACCTGGGAAAAAACCATAGATTATAACATTCAACTTATATTTGGATGTATTAAAAATGAGATGTAAAGTGGGTAAAATAAACAGGATTGTTGATATTGAAAATGCGGTCGTCTCATACAGGGAGGATGTTGCTCTCCGGGGTGTGTCGCTAAAAGTAACAGCAGGGGACTTTACCGGCATCATTGGTCCAAATGGGGCGGGAAAGACAACACTTCTGACATTAATCAATGGCCTGGGAAAAGTGATAAGCGGAAAAGTAAGGGTTTTTGGGATCCCTGTTGTCCCTGGCAAAGGACATTTTTTACGTAAACGAATCGGGTATGTTGCCCAGGTGGAGAATATTGATCCCCGGATGCCAATGAGTGTCCGTGATGTGGTACTTATTGGCCGGTATGGCCATCTTGGTTTTTTAAGAAGACCAGGGAGGTATGACCGGGAGATGGTTGACACCACCCTCGAATCGGTGGGGATGTATCATCTCCGGGACCGGCCAATCGGACACCTTTCCGGGGGTGAACAACAACGGGTAGCAATAGCCCGTTGCCTGGTCCAGGAACCTGAGATATTTTTACTGGATGAACCCACTGCTTCCCTGGACTGGCGTGCAAAAGCAGACATCCTTGATCTTGTCAGAATGATTCATGAGAAGCATCAGTTGACAACACTGTTTGTAACCCACGATCTGGGATGTCTTCCCTTTGTCTGCGGAAAAATCATTCTTATGAAAGAAGGTCTGATTTACGGGGAGGGTTCTCCTTCAGAACTATTTACGGCAGAGACATTAAGCAGGCTTTATGATATCCCTCTCCATATTGCAGAAAAAAGACTTAATGAACCGGCTTTCATATAATGCAAAGGAGTATATTTTGTCTATTTTAACTTACCAATTCATGCAAAATGCTCTTTTATCCGCTCTATTAGGGGGCATCGCCTGTGCCACGATAGGCGTTTTTGTCGTGCTTCTCCATATGCCTTTTATCGGAGTATGCATGTCACACGCGGCATTTGCAGGTGCCCTGATAGGTCTGTGGCTCGGATTTGATCCTTTAATAGGTGCCCTGGTTTTAAGTCTTATCGCAGCTGTCATTATCGGGCCCCTTGCCGATCGCGGCGAACTCAATCCTGAAACATCAACAGGAGTTATATTCTCCCTGATGCTGGGTATAGCATTCCTTGTCATGGGATTGATGTCCGGTACAAAATCAGGGGCCCTGGAATTGTTATGGGGCAGTATTTTAACCAATACAAGGAATGATGTGATATTGCTTGGAATCATAGCCTTTCTTGTCGTCGGTATTGTAATTCTTTTTTTCAAGGAAATCCAGGCGACGATTTTTCACCGGGATATAGCCAGGGCTGTTGGTATTCCTGCTACGTTTTTTTTATACGGTATTCTTTTTTTAACAGGCCTGACAATTACTTCAACATTACGTACTATCGGCGGATTACTCATTTTCAGCCTGATTCTTAATCCTGCAGCAGCAGCATACCAGCTTACCTATAATATGAAAAAAATGTTTTTGCTTTCAGCGGTCTTTGGCGTGATCTCCGGCTGGACAGGACTCTTTTTATCTTATTTTTTTAATTTACCCAGCGGTGCTACTATTGTTGTTACATCATCTGTAATTTTTATGGTATCTGTTCTCTTTTCTCCTAAAAGAACAGTAAAGAAAAATACTATCCCAATTATGAAGGAGTAAAAAATGATAAAAACATATTTTAATAAACAGGCAGAAGTCTGGGATGAGATGTTTACAGAAACTGATTTGAACAAGCTGAAAGAAGTTTCTGATTTTATGTATGATATTGCACCGGGATCAACAGTCCTCGATGTTGGTACAGGAACAGGGAGATTTGTCCCTTTCATTCTGGATAAAATCGGCAATAAAGGCAGATTAATCTGTATTGACCTCGCAGAAGAAATGTTGAATAAATGTAAAGCAAAAAGTTTCAAAGGCACTATTGATTATATCTGTGCGGATATTTCCTGCTCCAATTTACCCGGTTCTGCTTTTAATGCAGTGATATGTTATTCCAGCTTTCCTCATTTTCAGGATAAAGAAAAAGCCCTTAAGGAGATTCACCGGATACTGAAAGATAATGGGACATTATTCATTTGTCATTCTTCAGGAAGGGAATTCATAAATAAAATTCACAGTGAAATTCCCGAAGTTCATAATGACCTTTTACCAACAAAAACTGAAATAAACACTATGCTGCACAAGGCCGGTTTCAGAGAAATCATCATTATAGATAATGAGGAAAAATATATGGTGAAGGGGAAAAAATCTTAACAACAACTGTTCTGTATTGAAAGATAAAAAGGGGCTGCCTTTTCCCGGCAGCCCCTTTTTTTATTTCTCCTTCGTGTTACAGGTTGATATGATAATGACTTTTCAAGTACTCATCCGCCTTTATCCCATTGATGGTAATGAGGGAGGCATTCGCCAGCAGCCATTTTTCCGCTTTTTTCACCGCACGTTTACTCACTGCATGGGCATCAGGGTCACATGACAGGGCATGAACAGCGAGCAGGGTAACAAGTGCCTTTTCCTTAAGACCGAAAACCGGAATATCGACCTTTGAGACGATGCTGTCAAGTTCATTCACCGGTATATTGAAATAGGAAGCGACAAAAGCCTTTCCGGTGAAATGTCCGTCTGCCTGCTGTGTACCCAGCAGATCAAGATACCACTCATTATGTTTATGGGACTGCATTTCACTTATTTCTTCTCCGCCACACTGATTTCTATAGAGTATACTGCCCGTATCTTTTCTTTTTTTGTCTTTATGCCCTCCACCGTCAAAAAGATTGGCAAAAGGAAACGATTTCGAAAATTTACGTTCAGGTGCATCCGGTGCAGGACAAATGGTTCCCAGTGTCTTTGTCACTATTCCATAATCGGAACCGGCACCATGCCAGTCTCTGGTAAGCTGGACGGGAATGCGCCGGTATTCCGGCTGCCCGTTTGTCTTTTCCCCGGCTTCCCGCTTTTCTATGGCAACAAAGCTCGTGTATTCTGTAAGAATATTAAATGCAAGCCCAAGTTCAGTAATCATTTTTTCCGCAGCCTTTCTTTTTCTGTCGACCTGGCCGGAACCGCCGATATTCTCTTCCTTTATCTGTTTTACCCTGGACAGGGCACAGAGGACAGGAATCGTATTATCGTTATCGATCCTCTTCACTTCCGCTTTCCACGAAAAGGAAGAATCCAGGTAGTTTCCGGAAAAGACGATCTCTCCCTGGTCCTGTTTGTAATCCGTCACTCCTGCAAAGAGTGTATAATCGTCTCCTTCAAACAGGGGGGGAAGCCTGTCCGGGAGTTCGAGATGTCCCCCGTTCAATTCAACCGATACCCCGGTAAGAAAAGGCTGGCTCATCCTGGAAAACTGGCGCAGAACCTTTGGCTGGATCTTTTCCCCGGGCTGAATCATTTCAAAGGCACCCCCGGATGCACGGGCAATGCCTTTAATAAGATGATGACTCGCCCCATAACCGATCCCGAAGCTGAATACCCTTAAGTTCTCCGATGCCTTGCGTACCTCATGAATCACCTCATCCGGATTGCTTATTTCTCCATCGGTAAGAAGGATCACATCACGGATATATCCTTCCGTTTTCGGGAGTCCGCATACATACGAAACCGGTCCTTTAAGTTCGGTTCCCCCCATGTTTGCAGAGATGGAACGGATATAAGCAAGTGCATCGGCCAGGGTCTTTTCTCCATACCGGACAGGCTCTTGCGAATAGGTTTCCCAGCTGTTACCAAACCGTATAATCCGGAGCAGATCGCCCTCATTCAGTGAACGTAATGACAGATCAAGAGCCGCTTTTGCCTCTTCGATCGAAGAACCCTGCATTGATCCTGAACAATCCAGGATAAAAATAACCTCGGATTTATTCTCTGTTTTTCCGGCAATGTTTTCAAAATGGGGAAAAAACCTGAAAAGGAGAGCCTGGCTCCCATTTTCATGAGTGGTAAGAAAACAGACTGATTCCCCTTCTCTTTTTGTCGTACATTCAAGAATGAAATCCCTGTCAAGCCGGGTCACGTTATTTTTCAGGCTCACTATTTTGTATTCTCCCTGTTCCTCTATGCTGATCTCATGGGAAGGAGAGGTGATTGCAGAGATTGATTCGAAAAGCACTTTTATAAAAAGCTCCAATGTATAGGGAACCTGTTGCACATATGGTGGGGTAATCCTGTCTGCTTTTACAGGATCGTCATCCGGGGGTGCATATCTGGGGCTTACGGTTGCCGGTATTTGAAGACGAATTGTCCCATCAACAACAGGGAGTCTGCTTACAGAGGTAATGGTAACTTTCACCTCCTGCCCGGGTTTTATATTTCCGGCAGAAATGACAAGAATATCCTGCAATTCCTGGTCCAGGAGAAAAGACCCGTCACCGGCCTGGATTGCTTTATCATATAACTCAAATGCCTTTTCCCGCTCTTCTGCTTTTCCGGTTATGATTTTCCCATTTGTTTCGATTTCAAACCCGCAAACAGCGGCTGATTCCTCCACGGGGAAACAATACACTGCTTCTATAGCTACATCCTCCGCATTTTTGTATATCTGGGTTATAGTTGTTTTTGATGCAATATCTCTTACCTCTGCATCAATCCGCATGCCCAGGAGTGCAACTGCCTTTATTTTTTCTTTTACATAAAGTCCTGCTTCCAATACTCTCATTCTTTCCTCCTTTTGAGTATAGTATTAATATAATCCCTGATCTTTACAATATCCCTGGAAAGTAACTGCCCGGGTCTGAAAGTTAACCAGATCCCATCGGAAATAATAAATTGTTCTGTAAGGATTGTCCTTATTCCGGTGGGCGGGTCGACCGTTATCTGCGGTTTTTTCCCGGAAAGCATTGCTTTCATATGGATAAGGGGAACACCCTGGACAGACCATTTCTTTATTTTCTCCAGTTGTTTCACATGATCGTCTGTATAATACGACCCCCTCCCGCCGCCGCCAGGAGGGTCTATAAGTCCCCGCTGGACATAATAGCGTATTGTTCTTCGCGTCAACCCGGTCATTTTTGCCAGTGTCTCGATATTATACATTGCTTTATCATCCTTTCCTGACATAAATATAACACTAATCGTGACAGTTGTCAATTTTTTTTTCATTTTTTGCATGCAGCACGACTTTTTCGCCTTTATATATAGGTAAGAAGACCGGAGATCCAGCGGTCAATGCCCGGGAATTCTTGCAAGAAGTACCGGCTAATAACACAAATGAAGGAGTATCTATGGAAGTAAGAGAAATGCCAGTACAAGACCGGCCAAGAGAACGATTATCTTTACTGGGGCCGGCATATCTTACCGATAAAGAACTGCTATCGGTTCTTATCGGATCAGGCATAAGAGGAAAGGGTGTGGGGGCCCTTGCAGAAGAAGTATTACATCTTCTGGATATCACCAATTATAAAATAGATTTCAGGGCACTCAAACAGGTAACAGGTCTTGGGACAGCAAGGGCTGCATTAATCTCGGCAGCCATGGAGTTCTGCCGGAGGATTTACCGCCCGGCACATTATAAAATAGCATTTCCCCGGGATGTACTGCCGGTTGTCCGCCATTATTCGGAAAGAAGACAGGAGCACTTTCTCTGTCTTTCGCTTAATGGGGCACAGGAAGTGCTTGCCAAAAGGGTTGTTTCTGTCGGATTGTTGAATAAAACAATGGTGCACCCGAGGGAAGTATTTGCAGACCCGATTACAGACAGGGCAGCAAGTATTATCTGTGCACACAATCACCCGAGCAGGAATGTTTACCCCAGTCAGGAGGACCGGGATGTTACCTTTATGCTGAAAAAAGCAGGGGATATCCTTGGTATCAAACTCCTGGATCATGTTATCTTTTCAGATAAGGACTACTTTAGTTTTCAGGAACAGGGAGAATTATAGATATTTTATCGTACTTCTCTTATCACTTTTAAAAAAATTCTGTATAGTTCTTTTCTGGAGCTTATGGAAAAGAAACAAACAGTAAGTCAACATATAAACAAAGAAGAAAAAGGTTATTTTGTACAGAATGATCTTTTTCAATACTGGACACCGGGAGCCGGGACAAAAGAACAGGTTTTATATACAACCTCACCCGGGCCAATAACAGAGTATGTATCGCAAACATATGATATTTTTTATGATCTTTCCCCGGAATTTCATGAAGAAGAACTCGAATTCTTACATACTGATGATGTCGGCATTGCCCTGGTAGGTGGAGCAGGAACAGGGAAAACACAGGTCATTTCATCCCTTGCAGGATACTGGCTCCGGGAGGGTATTTTCCAGGCAGATGAAGTGCTGGTCATTACCTTTACCGATCCGGAAACCCGGGAACTTACCCCTGATATTTTAAAAACAGCCGGGCAAAAAGGGACAGGAGTGGAAGTGACCGGTATTGACTGGTTCTGCTTCAAGATACTCTGTGCAGCATATAAAATAGCACCACGGGTTTTTCAAGAACATGACAGGAAATTCTTTATAAGCCTTTTTTTTCCTTTTTTAAGTGAAAAAACCGTCGAATCGCTCTGCTCGTACATCGATTCAAAAGAAATGAACAAAGAAAATGAACAGGAAGAAGATTTGCCCCATCTGTATGAGACATACATTGATTCACTTATCCGCACGAAAACATGCGACAAGGGAACACTTGCCGTTCAGGCTGCACAGGCTTTGACCGGCAATCCACGGATTTTATTCACCATGCAGCAAAAATACCGGTGTATCCTTATTGATGATCTTCAATGTATGGATAAACATCAGTATGACATTCTTTCACGGATAATAATGCACAATATTCTGCTGGAAACGCCCCCTGGCAGGATACAGAAGATCGTGGTGAGTGTGGATCCTCTCCAGAGAGAAAAACGCACCCATAAAAAATCCGTGTGTGAGATGTTCCTTTCCAATTACATCCGGCGCCGTTTCTTCCTGAATAAATCCTGGCGGGTACCGGGCAAAATATTAAGCAGTGTAAGCCGTCTTTATACAGGGGAAAAGATAAAGAAAAAAAAGGTGCCGAAAACACACAAAAAGCAGGGGACACCTATCTTCTTTTACCGGGCAAAGGATTCCCGGGAGGAAGCGGTCTTTATTAAAGAAACGATTCTTTCCCTGGTTGAGAAAAAAAGGGCTTATCCATCTGATGAATACACCTGGAAAGACTTTGGTATTTTTACCAGGAAAGAAGAAACTCTAAAGGAAATCGCTCCATTTCTGGCCCAGGTTCATATTCCCTTTATAGAGTACGAAAAGAAATCTTTTACCGGGACAGGGCCTTTCCGCCGGATTAATTCCCTTTTTCATTTTATGCTGTCGGAAAAGGATGTTGCGGCGTTTGCAGATATTCTGCTGAACCTTTTTTACGATTTTTCCATTGGACAGGTAAAAAGTATTTTTCTTGCAGGAAACAGGAAAGACGAGCCCCTATCCGGTCTTGTATTAAGACTCTATAATGAGCAAATTCTCTCTGACTCACAGTACTCCGGTATTGTAAAACTTTTCAAGATAAAGGAAAAGGCGAGAAAAACAGTATCCGAATCCGGTATTACCGAAGGTATTGCAAGCCTCTATTCCGGGTTTCCCGGGCTTGAACAATCATTGATGAATTTCCCGGAGGAAAAGCAACTGTATATGGAATATGCAGAGTTCTGCGGCAAAGATGTCAGGAAGTTTGTAACAGAACCACTGTTTATCGGCACCAATCACCGGGATATAAAGGAGAGGGTTTATCTTTCCACTTTTCACCATGCAAAGGGACTGGAACTGCCTGTTATTTTTATCCCTGCCATGGAAGAAGGAAATTGCCCTTTCTATGATACATCCCCGGATATTGAGGCAGAAACAGGACTATTTTATTCTGCCATTACCAGGGTAAAGGAAAGGGTTTATCTTTCCTGTACAGAAACAAGATCTGGGAAAAAACAGGAGGTGAGTTCATTTATAAAAGAGATGGGTTCCCATATAAAAGAAATTTCCCCTGCATCCCCGGAAAGATTTAAACAGGGGGCATTGTTTTAATAAGGCCAGTACTTTTGTAATAAGTTCATCCATATTGAAAGGTTTAAGGCACGATTGTAATGGACAAGGTACTCCTTCTTACAAAAACGAGATGTTTACGATTTAAGGAGAACAAGATGAAGAATAAAGTATTTCCTATTTTCCGATTAGTGTTTATTATCGCTGCTTTTTTATATAGTTGCATGGGTCATGTAAAAAGTCCTGGTATTTATTTCGCATCAGATAAATATAATTTCGGCATTATCGAAGAAGGAAAATCCGTAAATCATGCTTTTGAGTTTACTAATAATGGTACAGGGACTCTCATCGTGAACGAAATCCGCCCCACATGCGGCTGCACTGTCGCAGGCAATTATGATAAGGAAGTGAAACCCGGGCGAAATGGGAAGATACCCATTTCGCTAGATACCTCAGGCTTCGACGGGTACCTGGCAAAGTCGATCATTGTGAAAACAAATGTTCCGGGTAATTCCGACTTTATACTGACCCTCGAAGGGCATGTAAAAGTATCGGTTAGTCTGAATCCAAAGGTTCTTTCCCTCGGAAATATCGAGCGCAATAGAACGACACCACTGGAAGGAAAGATAACAATAGCCAATCGTTTACCCGATCCTTTCAAGATAACCGGTATCACCATATCGAACAATAACATCGAAACGAAGATCGAGACACTCAAAGATGGTTTCGTGTACTCTCTCGGAGTAACCGTAAAACCACCCTTCAGGCATGGGCAGGTGATGGAGACCATTCTTGTGAAAACTGATAGTAAAATAATACCCGCAATCAATACACGATTTTCATATTACATGGAACCGATGGTTAAGGCTTTTCCCAATCCACTTTTCGTAGACAAGGATGAAATCGCAAAAGGGAAAGAGCAGATGATAAATATCGAATGTGAACCGGGTCATGACATGCGTATTGTTGATCTTTCCGTAAATAACAATAAGGTTAAGGTGAGTCTTAAAGAAGTGGAAAAAGGAAGGAAATACACCCTCGCTTTGAAGTTCCCGAAGAATTTCACATTTGATCCGGCTAATACACTTACTGTCGAATTCAAAGCACGGAACGTTCCTGACGAACCGATCTTCCGCGTCCCGGTTTTAGGGATGTAGAGATACACCAAAATCCAGTACAATCGGAACTCTACGGAGTAGAGATACACCAAAATCCAGGAATGTGTTTTAATTTTCAAGTAATAATTCTATTTTTTTCTTTAAATAAGAAAAATTAGATATGAAATATCCGTCTCTTATAATCCCGTCTTTGTCGATCAGGATATAAGCAGGAAAAGAGCTGATACCATAATCATCCATCCAGTCATTTCTGGTTATACCCACAGGCCATGTGAGTTTTCTTTTATTGTAATAATGATCTTTAATATATTTATATTCCCGTAGTTCGGAAATATTTGTATCGTATTCATAACTCCCGGTGTATTGTGTAACGCCAACAATCATAAAATTATTATTATCAATGTGTTCCTTCAATGCAAAAAGGGATGGTAATTTTATTGTGCAGACCTCACAGTTCCAGGTAAAAAAAACTAAAAGTATTACATTTCCTTTCAGTGTCGAAAAATCAACAGGATATTCAGTTCCTACCCAGAATTGGTATTCTATGGATCTGGCCTTTTCTCCTAAAATCTTTAATCTATTCTCATAAAGCTCAAACTGTTTTCTGGAATAATCATCAGTAAACTCTTTTTTCATATCATCTATAATTTTGTATGCTTCGGAAGTATGACCAAGTTTGTACTCGATAAAAGACTTAAGTCCGACAATTTGTATGACAGATTTAGGATTCTTGAGCCTGATATTGGAAATTATGTCTTTAAAAAGATCATTAGCCTTTTCCTTATACTTTTCCGCCTGCCCGATATTTCCCAATTCAGAACATCCTAATGCAAGCGCATAGTAGCAAAACAACTGCTCGCCTGGTGAGAATACAGCGATGTTCACATATTTTTCAATTTCCATTGGCTCAAGCAGATAGGCATTCGGAAAATACAATTGAAGCAACTGCCTGTCGTTTTTAGTTTCCGGAAATCGATTAAAAAGCATTTTTAAAATATCAACAATTTTCTGCTCATCCTGTGCGATTTCTGCGATTTGTGCGAGATTTTTCAAATCATCCATTGTCAGATTTGCCGGATTTACAGGATCTGCCTTATGCAGATACTGCATGGCTTTATCTACTCTTTTATGCATTATAGCATAATATCTATCATGCGCGTTAAGGTATTCTTTCCTTTTTTTATTCTTCAAAGAATCTTTTATTTTTAAAGCTTGAGTCTTCATTTTATCAAGCTCGTTGAGTTGTTTCTCTAAAAGGGTATATCTATTTTGTGAACATGAAACTATTATCATCAAAAATAAAAACAAAAATCTTATATTTTTTCCCATTTTCAAATGATAGTTAAAGTTATAAATCCTTGCAAGCCCTTTAAAGGGGAAAATTGTTAAAAAGTTATAAATCCCTGCAAAATAAAAATCCACAACAAAACCCCCAGGGGACATATCATACTTTACCAACTTTACCAAAATTTTCATTGACACATGTACCTGTTCATGATAAACTTACTTGTTATTTTGTTCTATAATACAAAGACGTAACTATTTGTTAAAGAAAGGATAAAAAAATGAAAAAGAGAAATTTAAAAGCCAAATCAGGATATATGATTTTTATTTTGCTTGTAATCTGCATGGGCCAGGTTTTCCCGGCAGAATGCGGGGATGTCAATTCAAGTGGGGAAATCGATATTATCGACGCACTCATGATCGCCCAGGATTATGTCGGATTAAATCCGTCGGGTTACGATTCCTCGGTAGCAGACGTGAATGGTGACGGCAGTATTGATATTGTGGATGCCCTCTTAGTGGCACAATATTATGTTGGTCTTATTTCCTCATTACCCGGCTGCAGCGGGACGACAAATCCACCTGGAACACCGGATCCAACTCCACTGGACAATGATTGTTCCTATGTGCCTGTATGGTCTGCCAGTGAAATTTACAGTGAAGAAGGAATGAGAGTGCAGTATAATGGTAATTTATATGAAAATAAGTGGTACACACAAAATCAGAATCCGGAAGAAAACTCGGGGGAACTTGAAGTCTGGACATTGATCGGTCCATGCGATCCAAATTCATCAC
This sequence comes from Spirochaetales bacterium, assembly GCA_016935735.1. Lineage (GTDB taxonomy): Bacteria > Spirochaetota > Spirochaetia > SZUA-6 > JAFGRV01 > JAFGRV01. The sequence goes on from JAFGQK010000388.1 coordinate 17,379, forward strand.
CTGTTCCCGGAACACCGACACCGACGACAACTCCGGGAGATACAACAAAGCCAACAGACCCGCCGGATCCTAACCGGACCCAGGCGCCGTATCCCGATGCCGATGCTTCCGATTGTGGCAGTTGGATTCTTTTAGACAACGTGTGCACCGCCCGGTACTGCAGCGACAACCTCCTTTCGGAGGACTGTGCTGGCTGCGGAGGAAACACCGGTGCCCTTTGCGAATATGTAAGTTCCAAGGCAGCCGTATCCGGCTCGTGGCCGATAGTCACATCGGTAAGTAACAATGAGTCATGGAAATACTCCCGTTCGACACACTACGGGATAGGGAAAGGCGGTGCGTGCGCCTTTGGACTATACGGAATCTGTTCATCGGCAATGGGACCCGGCGACGCATTTTATAATCCGGAATGCGAAGCCTTCTGCAATGCCTACCCGGACCTTTGCGCTGATCCTCCTGGCAATACCTTCCGTGCAAATTGGGTAGCCCCGCAGGGTAACTACTACACCCAGTTCTGGCCCACTCTTCCAGGCGATTGGGACAATTACCTCAGCTGCGGGGAGTGTTATGAAATCGTGCGCACCAGGAAAGACGGCACCGATTACCAATCCGGGGAATCCGGCTATACGCCCCCGGTTATCGTGACAATCGCCGATTCCTGTCCCTGTTCTGCCAATTCGAAATGGTGTTGCGGCGCGGGACGCAATCACTGCTATGAAGTTGAGGATTTCGAATACGGCTGTCCTATGCCCGGAGGAGACCTCCCGGATGACCGCGATCCGAGTCCCGATGAAAGCATCCACATAGACCTGTGCAGTATTGCCATGGCCCGTTTGCAGTCAGGCGATCACAACGGAGGAATAGTGGACGGCGTCATCCCCATCAAGTACCGGCGCGTACCATGCCCCGTTACGGGTAACATACACGTCTGGCTGCTTTCCGGTGCAAGTAATTATTATTTTGCACTCACTGTTGTCAATGTCACCGGTCTCGGGGCAGTGACGACTGTCGAAGCGCAGATGGGATCCGGCGAATGGTCGACATTGCAGCGTGACCCCAACTATACAAGCGCGCGGCCGCAGGAGCGATTCGGCACCTGGGCGACCCCGCCGGGATCCGGGCCTTTTGATCTCCCCATCTCCCTGCGCTTTACAAACGCATCGGGCGCCATCCTCGAGGCCGAAGGAGCAATCGAGAACTGGGCACCGTCGAATTCGAGTCTGGCGGAGATATATTTCATCGACACAGGCGTGCAGTTTTAAAGGCGCTCCTGGTTACTTCCCGTTTATCACCACCGGACATGGCGCCGGTCAAGGCAGATTCACGGGAAGGCAGGAAGACCGGCAGGAAAGTCTTTAAGGGCGAGTCGCCGCCCGCTTCACAGCAAGAGCTTGTGGAGAGTACCTTATAAATTATAATCGTGCTTTAATGGGGTGGGAATTCGAGGATTACCCACCCCCGATATAAAAGTTATTTATCTGTAAAAAAGCCAGTTTTTGAAATCGCATCCTTTCCACCCCTTCAACGAATGTTGTAAAAAATTGTTCATTCAGGTATAATAATGCTAAATGTCTTTACAACGCAAACATGCCGTAGCAGAAGGAAGGGCTATGGTGAGAGTCCGTTATACCGATACTCATGATCTTGCAACAATTGGCGTATGTCCTGCATGCTGGAACATGAAGGAACGGCGGGAGGTTCTTCTTATAAAGCTAAAAAAAATGAAACTGGAAGTGGTACATAAAGATGATACTGTTACAGGTATATACAGATTCGGAAGAAAACATGCACCGGGATGCCCCTACGGAAAAAAGCCAGCCCTGGGAAGAATTCAGCCGGGTAATGAAAAAAATAAAAAAGAAAGCTCATTATAATAGATAAATCCTTGATTATCTGCTTAAAAGTTCTGTCTTTTTTTTAATATGAGAGGCGATTCTTCGTACATACCTTTCTTCAAACACATAAGAACGTATTTTCGGATTTTTCCCGGATTGCGTGTCCTGAAAAAAAGTAAACTTGCACCCGAGAAATTGATTGTTCTGTACGATCTCGATATTCACGGTAAGTATATCATCACCAAGCATAAGGGAGCAGCATGGTATCACCTGCCCCGGTTTCAGATCCTGTGTACGCTGCGTGGCTTTGGGATAGAATCTTATCCCTTCAACTGAAATATCAAGCACCCGGCCGGTAATAAGGATAAGCTGGTCCGGATGGGTGAATAAAAAACTGATTCTGTCTGACTCTTCGACAGGATACCTGCTCGATTTTCTGCTATCCGGGAGATCCGGGAAATATCTTCTCAAGATATCTTCCAATCTGAAAATAACACGATTATTATAGATATTGTCTGTAATGATTGCATTGCTTTGCAGATAAATCGCCTTTGCAGCTTCTTCAAATGCAAAGTTTTTATGGGTAATGAGGATGAAAACTGTTTCCTTTTTTGTTTTCCTTTCCCTTAATACCTTAAGAAGGGGTTTCCAGTGGCGGGGATAGTCCCTTTCATAGTAGAAAATGACATCAATATCATCACGATTTATTTCGTTTATTGCCTGGACAGGATCTTTTTTATGCTCGATTTCAAATCCCAGGGGTTTAAAATGATATTCGAATATTTCCTTAAGATAGAGATCGTATGAAATAAAAACGATTTTCATCTACTCGGTCCCGATACTTCGTAATGTATAACCCACAACAAGCCAGTATTTATCATTCTTTTTCACATAATATGTATACATCTTTTTTTCAGTATAATCACGATAATCAAAATATTCAAGTACAATAACAGACCCCCTTTCCTGTGTATATGTTGTTTCCTGTATTTCAAAACTCCGGGGAATAATGAGCATATCATCTTCTATCTTTTCCTGCATCATTTCTTCTCTGAACTTTAAAAGCATTTCCTCCCTCCCTTCATGGGAGAGTTTTTTATACCGGGCTGCTCTTGAGGGATTCTGCAAAAGAAGGCTTTCCAGATCGATATAGAGGAAGAATTTCTCCCACTGTGACCGCTGTCGTGCATGAAGCATATATGCGACCACTTCATCCGGCGGCAGGGGTTGGGGTTTAAGCGTTTCCCCGGTTTCAGCATCAATAACTGCCTGCATTTCTTTAAGAACTACCGGAGGCCGGAGACTTAACGTAAGTTTATTGGACCGTATCCCGGCAGATCCCTCGTGTTTGAGAAGCTCTGGATAAAAGATTGCCTGGACAGTATAGATTCCCGCATTCTCAAACGCTGCAAAATCATTAAGTTCCACAACAAAACCATATTCTTCGCCGGGTTCAAGACTTACTTCACGGAAGAATACATGTTTTTCCGGTTCATTTCTTTGGGTAATAAATGTTTCAGCATGATCCAGGACAAGGTTAGTGATTGTTTTTACTTCGAAATCAAGGTTAAAAAACTTATTTGTTGCAGCTTTAAACCGGTATGTCTGCGAAGAATTATTGGTCAGGGATATGTTGATAAAAATATCCGATTGAGCCAGATAATAAATTTTCTTCTGGTAAAAACTAATCGTTAACGTGATATCATCACTTTCTGTACCATAAAAAGGGATGGAAACAGTAAGCAGACATAATAATAAGCATCTTGTTATTGTATTCATACGTTTCTTCTATTAATCTTCGGTATTTTCCAGATACCTCTATATTCCTTTATTTTAACATTATACTCCGATACTCTTTATTATTCAATTCTTGTCTTCAGGAGGGTGGAAGTTTATAATCGGGTTTTTGGAACCACAGATTCCACCGATTACATCGATTGATTAAATCAGAAGTAATCTCGATATAATTAAAAACATGAATGATAAAGGAAGAAACCCACGAACTCATGCAATTATTGACGCTGGCATGGAAGTACATAGAGTTATGGGGTCGGATAAACGAGTACTAAACTATTTCGGATTAAAATC
>JAFGQK010000389.1 GCA_016935735.1 Spirochaetales bacterium
ATTTGTGTAATCGTGATATTATCTTGCCCATGAATAGTAAGGATAACAAAGAAAAAGACCCACTAACTCATGCTATTATTGGGGCAGATATGGAAGTTCATAGTCCAATCTGCGAAATCGGTGTAATCGGTGGTTTCATCTCTTTATTGTGGAAAATCGAAATTCCTGGACAATCATTTATTCCTGTAAGGTGAAAAAAAGAAAACCTGCTTGATTAAAGTCTGATATTTTTCTACTTTAATAAAGTCAATTATGATTGCATTATTCAGATTATTCAGGTTTTTAAAGCAATATACTCTTCAGGTGGTAATCGCCCTGATTCTCTTAGTCTTTGCACAAATCCTTATGCTTGTTCAACCGAAAATAATAGAATTTGTCATTGACACCGGGGTAAAAAACAAGGACCTGACATCCACGTTACTGGGAGCAGGGAGTATCTTCCTTGCAGCAGTGATAAGTTTTTTCTTTCAATCCGGGAGCGGCTTTCTTCGTATTAAAGCAACACAGGGGATGGAATACAAACTCCGGAATGCCCTGTACAAAAAAATTATGTCCTTTTGTTTTCCCAGTCTTGACAAATGGCGGACAGGTGAATTAATTGTCCGTTCCACATCAGATGTGACTACCATTAAAACTTTTACACAGATGGGGATTTTCCTTGTAGTCCAGGCACTGATTATGCTTTCCGGGAGCCTGGTTTTTATGTTTCTTACCAATTCCGGGCTGGCCTTTATTATGGCGATTATTATACCAGTGGTTTTCTTCCTCTTTGCTATAATGGCAGGATTTATACGGCCCCTGTTTCTGGCTGTAAGAGAAAAATTGGATAAACTGAATAATGTACTCCAGGAAAACCTTGCAGGTGCAAAGGTTGTCCGGGCATATGCCAGGCAGGAAAATGAAATAGAAAAATTCATCAACCATAATGAAAGCTTTTTAAAAAACTCGCTTAAAGTAGGGTATCTTCTTTCTGTTGCGTTTCCCTTTCTTTTCTTTATCGGACAAATAATCCTTACCATCACTCTCTGGGCAGGGGGAAGCATGGTAATAGAAAATCTCCTGAATCCGGGCGGGATGGGTCTTACATTGGGACAGCTCATTGCATTTATGAATTACGCATCGATGGCGATTTTCCCGATTATGATGCTCGGTATGGTTCTGGGATTCATTTCCATGGCTTCTGCATCCGCAACAAGAATCGAAGAGCTTTTCCAGGTAAAACCTTCTATTACGGAAAAGGAGAACGCCCTTGAGACATACTCTTTTAAAGGAAAGATAGAGTTTAAAGATGTTTCCTTTCACTATGGGAATGGAGAAAATGTCATTTCCCACATCAACCTTCTCATACAACCAGGGGAAAAAATCGGGATTCTCGGAACAACAGGTTCCGGGAAGTCTACTCTTGTTCATCTTATACCCCGTTTCTTCGACCCGACAGAAGGCCATATCCTTATTGACGACATGAAGAGTACCGATATCTCATTTCAAAGCCTTCGAACAAGGATTTCCATTATTTTCCAGGAAATTGTTCTCTTTTCCGGCTCGATAAAAGAAAATATCCTTTTCGGGAATCCCTCTGCTTCTTCTAACGAGATGATTCACGCAGCCGGGATTGCCTGTGCAGATACGTTTATAAATAACAAGGAAAATGTATGGGATGAACATATCGGGGAACGTGGAGCCGGCCTTTCCGGGGGTGAAAGGCAGCGGATAGCTATTGCACGTACCGTAATAAGTAATCCGGATATCATTATTCTGGATGATGTCACTTCTTCGGTGGATATTGACACGGAAAAGCAGCTTATTACCAATCTTTTTAAAACATTCAGTGAAAAAACTGTCATTATCATCAGCCAGAAAATAACCACCGTACAGAATGCAGATAGAATTTTCGTTCTCGATAAAGGAGAGATAAAAGGAACCGGCAGCCATGACGAATTACTCGCTTCCAATAAGATGTATCAGGAAATATTCGAAACACAGAATGCGCAGCTCTATACCTGACGGTATCCTGATGTAAAAGAAGCTTTTATAAAGGTGATAGATGGAAGAAAAAAAACAAACCAGAGAACCCCGTATGGGAATGCGGCGGCCCGGACATCACGGGAGACATATTGAATCGCCGGCCCATTTTGGGAAAGCGTTAAGACGCCTGGTAACCTATCTTGGTTCACAGGTTGTCATCCTTTCCCTCGCAGCGCTTTTTACCCTGGCAAGCGTGTTCTTTATGGTCATTACCCCTGTCATTATCGGGAATGCGATTACTGAGTATCTTGAAAAAACACAAAATCTTACCGCCTTCCTTCAACAAATTATATTAATCTTCCTTATTTATGTGTGTTCATGGATTACCAATGCAATAAGCGGGATACTTATGACAAGGATGGGGAATAAGGTTATTTTCCGTTTGCGTAATGAACTATTTTCACACATCCAGACCCTCTCAATGTCTTATTTTGACAGTCAGGGTATTGGCGATTTGATATCAAGGGTAACAAACGATATTCAGATGATCTATGATGCCCTGGTGAATGCCTATTACAGTCTTATAAGCAGTATTTTTACCATTATTGGCGTTGTTATCGGTATGTTTATCCTGAACATACCCCTTGCATTGGCTGTTCTCTGTGTGGTTCCTTTTATGTTTCTGGTTACAGGGATTATCGGAAAAAAGGTAAGGAATGCATTCAGGGAAAACCAGACATGTATCGGACAGATAAGTGCAATGATCCAGGAATCCTTTTCCGGGATACGGGTAATAAAATCCTTTTTCCGGGAACAGGCCGAATATGAAAAATTTGAGAAAATGAACGCCAGGACCCGTGCAGCCGGGGAAAAGGCTTATTTTATTTCTTTTCTTTTCATGCCTGTTATGCTGTTTTTTACCGGGGTAATTCTTGCAGTGATTACCGGATTGGGAGGAACTCTTATCATCACTGTCGGGGGAACATTTACCATAGGGCTTCTCACCTCTTTTATCCTCTATTCCCGGAGATTTTTTGAATCCTTAAGACAGATTACCAATGTGTATAATGTAGTCCAGTCTGCCCTTGCCGGGGCAGAACGGGTATTCCAGGTCATGGATGCCCGGCAGTCTATCGAAATCCAGGAGAATCCCCTCGTTGTTGACACGGCACAGGGCGATGTGGTTTTTACTGATGTTTTTTTCGGGTATAAAAAAGGCGAGTATGTATTAAAAGATATCAATTTCCAGGTTAAAAAAGGGGAAATTATCGCAATTGTCGGTCCTACCGGTGCAGGGAAAACTACCCTGGTGAACCTCATGTCCAGGTTTTATGATGTAGATGAAGGCGGGATTCTGCTCGATAACATCAATATCAAGGATATTGATATACATTTTTTAAGAAGAAAAATGGGGGTGGTACTCCAGGAGCCTTTCTTTTTTTCTACATCGATAAGGGAAAATCTTAAATACGGCAAACCGGATGCCACGGACGAAGAAATGATTAATGCTGCGGTGATAGCAAATGCAGACCCCTTTATACGGAAACTTCCCCAGGGGTATGATACGGTACTTACGGAAAGGGGGATGAACCTCTCCCAGGGTGAACGGCAGCTTATGGCAATCGCACGGGCTATTTTAGTGGATCCGAAAATACTTATCCTGGATGAAGCAACTTCCAACATAGACAGTCTTACGGAAAGTCATATTCAAAAAGGGCTGTTGCAGCTTATGCAGGGAAGAACGAGCTTTATTATTGCACACAGGTTGTCGACGGTAAAGAATGCGGACAAGGTTCTGGTCATTCATGACCACAGGATTATTGAACAGGGAACCCATGATGAACTCATGAAAAACAAAGGATTCTACTTCAGGCTCTATAATCTTCAATTAAAAAAACCGGAAATTACCGAAGATATGGCTATTTAGCTGCCTGGTATGAATCCGCGTATATTTGCGTACAATCTGTCCGCATACATGCGGGGTTTGACTATCTTTCGTAATCCGTATAAGTTTGCAGAGATGAGGAGGGGTGAAACTACGGATAAGCCCGGGGGCTTCAGGACGCGAATGATGCCGCATGAATGCGGACGGATGATTCGTTTGTAAAATAACTACCGTAAGCAGTACTATTGTTCACTTATTATTTCTTTTAGAGAAAAAGGTGATTTTTTTTTTGATAAGGAAACTATGAATCCAGGAAAATAAATCTCTATTTTCCGTTTTCCGGGACAATCTCCCGGGTTCCTGGGTTCCTTATAAATAGAAATGAAGGGAAAATTAGACAAGGATATCGATATACCGGCTTGATTCTTCGGTTATTCCGGCTGCGGCTTTTGTATAAATATCTTCAATTCGCGGGTAAAGAACATCATCCTCCTGGTCTTGTTCCCGGAGTCCTTCCTGTTTTTGCATTTCTTCCGCTTTTTCCGCTGCTTTCTCCCGGTTAAGTTCGACCCTGGCCTGCCGTTCCATTCTTATGGCAGCAGCAGCAACACGCATATCCTGGGGAGACGGGTTTGCCGGCGCAAGTGCCGCCCGCCGTATTTTCTGTGCTTTTTCTATGGTTTGTTCCGGATTCCCCGGTACATATGCAGTGGTAATAGAAACTTCTCCTCCAACAGCATACAATTTTCCATCCGGTCCCCGTACATAAACATACGTGGGGCCACCAGTTGCAACCCCACCAGCTGCGGCTATATGGGCATGTTCATGAGCCCTTACCTCTGCATCAATTGCTTTCAACTGCCCGATCATCCGTTGTTCAGCAAGGTTCATTTCCACACCCGGGATTTCCCTGTTCAAAGTTCCGGCTGTTTCTTCGTTCAAAACAGTGGATTTCCCCTTTTCCAGAGAGTAAGGAACGAATTCATTTTGATTAAGGGTACTGGAAATATTCTTATTTTGATAAAGGGAATAGGGAATAGCTTCCTCTAAAAGGATATTCTTTCTTTGGAAGACGCTGTGTGCGGGGCTATAGGGTTGAAAATACATTATGCTCTACCATTCTCCTTCCCGAAGCAAACCCCTCCCTCCTTTCAATTTTACCACATAATTGAAAAAAGTCAAAATTTTTTTTATCTGGTTTATTCAAGAATTTTTAACCCTTCTTCTTTATCTGTAGTACTATGGTTGAAAATCCCAGGTATTATTCCAAGATTTTCGACCCGTAACACTTGCGTTGGTCCTTTTGTCCAAAATCAAAATTGGAAAAATGTCTGACAATTGATTCAGCGTTGGCAGTATTTCCAATTGTAAACTGATGATAAATTATTACTTTAGTAGTTTTATAGCATTTTCTAAGCTATCGACAATTATAACCTGTCCGTTCTTGTTACTCTCGTAAATGAAGTCACGGAAACTCCTGCTGTCAATGTTATCGTATTTTCCCAGGATCATCAGCTTTTTCTATAATTCGAAACCTTCTGTAAAAAATCACCTGCGACACCGGTTTTAAGATCAAAGAAGGTTTCCGGAAGATCACTCCGGTTGATGACAACTGTTGGCGATGGACAACTCATTATGACACTGAGGAAATCAGATGCTGTTTCCATTTTCTCCCCAGCATTCATGATGCATTTCGAAAGGTCTTCTTTTGGCGAACTGATAATTTCTACTTCCATAGATATCTCTCCATCCTCCCGTTTTTCTTAATTTGTTTAAATGCTTTGCATACAAAATGAATACTTATTACTACACCCTTTTGTTTATAATTTCGATTGCCCGTGCTGCGACATTACTAATTACAGCGTTCTCATTCTTGACAAAATAATTAAAGCAAAAAAGTAATGTATCAACTGGAGTTTTTGTTTCTGTTGAGGAATTGATACTTGAATATATCTTATCAAGATAAAAGCAATCCGATGTACCTCTTAACATATTCTTAAGACAATGTATAAGCAGTTTTAATTTTACATTTTCAATTTCTTTCGTTTTTAGAATTTCCATTTTTGTTACATTCATAACGTGAGGTGTTGCCAGACATTCTATATCTACAAAATGGAAAATACTGGTATTCTCAAAATAAATAGTAATCAGGTATAAATCCGGAACAAATTTAGGGGCAAAAGCAAAGTAACCGATTTTTATAAAATTATTCAAAATAGCCGGTAATGCCATCATAAACCTGCCATTGTCAGTTCCGCTTACATCTATTTTAAAATCGACATCGGAAAATTCATCATAATGTTCAGTGATTAAACTTCCATGTAAATTGTATTCTCTTATTTCCTTAATCTTGCTCAATGCATCATTTAATGTTAAAATAAGTTCTTCACGGTCCATGGTTTCTTTATTGGTGATTATAATTCTTCCCTGAAGATATTACTGCAGCTGTTTTAACAGCATATAAAATATTCATGATTAATGTCAATAGAAAGCTTTTACTTGATAAATAAACCAGTTTTTTTTGCATTTTCCGTTCGATTGAATTATCATATAAAGTAAAGCAAATGCCGGGAAAGATATGTTTTATGAGTATAATTATTCTTTTCCTCTTTTATTCACCAGTGGCTGCAGAGACGGATTTTTTCACTGCTCGGGGATTACGTACAGGAGAAAATAACACTGCTTTTTTTTGTAAAGATACAAAGTTTCTCTCCCTCATTCCGTCATTTTCACTGGTTTCAGAGGATAATGATCCGGAATACACCGATGAAGATGAAAAGAAGCCCCCGGATAATGAAACCGGGGAAGTCTTCCTTCATATTGTTTTTACCTATATATTGCCTGTTTCATATTTTTCACTTTCCCTTATTTTAAAGGAATTTGTATTCACCGGTGCCCGGGAAAATAACCCGCTTGTCTATATTAATCCTGTTGTCAGTTCTGTTTTCACCTTTGGTGCTGCAGGTTTTTTTACTGGACTCGTTCTTGGTATAACCATTTCGGATGATGGGGTGATTGATACGTTTCTTTATTCAACAATGCTTGGTTTTCTTACCGGAATAGCAGGAATGCTTGCCGGGGGGATATATGCGATGATAGAATATAATACC
>JAFGQK010000390.1 GCA_016935735.1 Spirochaetales bacterium
AACACCGGGTTTCCGGTCCTGCCAAACGCCGGTGTGTTACAAACAACCCTGTAAGTAAAAGAATAACACCGCGTCACCATTAACTTTGTGGAATAAAGGCACCGGATGGACGCGGTTACGAATCTCCATAACCGGGTTAAAAAAACAACCGGAACTACATAAAACAGGGAGAAAACCTACACATATTGGTTAATACATTTGTCTGATACCGGGAATCTGTAATTCCGGTGTAAATTACCGGATTAAAGGCTTTTCACTTTCAGCAAAAGCTGCCGGCATGCAAGGTACCGTGACAGCCCGGCCGGAAGAATGGAAGCCCGGTCTGCCGAATTGTGCAAAATGGTGTTTTGCGCACCCTGCCCACCATTTTTTACTTCAGCTTTCAATGGGGAAAAAACGGTGGGCTGGGCGGGTTAAGGGGTGGAGTATGCTCTGAATAGTGAAAAAAGTGGATAATTACTAAGAATTACATATTGGAATACGAAATTTCAGCAGGAAATTGATATTTTATCCTGTAAAGCAGGCTAAATCTCACTTGTTCCTCAAACCAGAAAAATTTAAATTGCTACAGCGCAAAAAACTTAGTTCATTTTCCTGTTGAGTTATTAATAAACATAGTGTATAATGGAAAAAAATAATGGAAAAAGACGATATGTAAAAAAGGAGACTACTATGAAAAATGTTTTATTGTTTTTTGTCATTCTTGGTATTATCATCGTTTCCGGATTGCCTTTGTTTTCCGCTTCGACCGTTACGGTGAATGCCAGTGTCCGGTACCAGACAACGGAAGGGTGGGGTACTTCACTCTGCTGGTTCGGAAATGTCATTGGCGGATGGTCGGATACAAAAAGGAATGAGATTGCAGATCTTTTATTTGATCTTAATAATGGCCTGGGTTTAAATCTTATACGGTACAATATCGGGGGTGGGGATGCACCCGGTCACAATCATATGGGTTTTGGAAAGGAGATGGAAGGATTTAAAGCCTCTGCATCAAGTTCTTATGACTGGTCAAAAGATGCAAACCAGCGATGGATACTCCAGGCAGCAAAATCGAGGATTCCGGCAGATGAGTTTATTGCAGAAGCCTTTTCCAATTCCCCCCCTTACTGGATGACAAACAGCGGATGTGCATCCGGTGCAGAAGGCGGGGGAAATAATCTAAGGAGTGATTCTTATGATGATTTTGCCGATTACCTGACAGAAGTAGTCCTCCATTTCCGTGATTCCTGGGGCATTACCTTCAGGACCCTGGAACCGATGAATGAACCCAATGCGACCTGGTGGAGTGCCAATGGTGGCCAGGAAGGCTGTCATTTTGACAGAAGTGTGCAGGATGATATTATCCGGGAAGTGAAGGCAAAACTCGATGCAAAAGGGTTGAGTACAAAGGTTGCTGCCATGGATGAAACCGGTGTTGACGATACAGTGGATTCATATAATTCCTATGATTCAAATACCCGGTCATGTATTTACCAGATCAATACCCATGTATATTCCGGTTCCCGGCGGACCGAATTGAAAAATCTTGCCCGGGGGGACGGAAAGGTACTCTGGCAGTCCGAATGTGACGGGAGCGGTGCGAGTGCCCCGTTTGATGAATGGCCGCATAATCACAATGATATTGTTCCCGGGCTCGATATTGCCATGCGTGTTAACAGGGATATGCGGGAAATGCAGCCCGACGGCTGGATTTTCTGGCAGGCTGTGGAAAGCGAGCAGGCCCAGATCAACCTGAATAAGAACTGGGGCTTGATTCATGCGGATTTTGAAAACGGGACAGAGGCATATTACCTGACGAAAAAATATTATGCCATGGAGCAGTACACAAAATTCATCCGTCCCGGATATACAATGATCGATATCAATAACTCGGATACGGTTGCGTTTATAAATGCTGGGGATAAAAAACTGGTAATCGTTCAGAGAAATGCCACATCCGGTGATGTTTCATATAGTTACTCATTAAGCGGATTCAGTACGGTTGGATCATCAGCAGCAGTATACAGGACATCCTCCTCTGAAAATTTCAGCCGTTTGTCCGATATATCTATTTCCGGCAACCAGTTAACCGCCACTGCCAGGGCGAATTCCATTACCACGTATGTTGTTTCCGACACCCAGCCCGGCGGGGGTACGGGAGAAATTACCACCATCAATGACAACACGACTGGTACAGGGGTAAATCAATTCGAGTATACCGGCTCCTGGGATTACGGGAGCCAGACCGGTGCATATAACAATGACAATCACTGGAATAGTGATGCAAACGAATATTACCAGGTAAGGTTTAATGGCACCCGGATAGAGGTCTATGGGGCAATTGCTTCCAATCATGGTATCGCAGCGCATTCAATCGATGGGGGAAATGAAACGATGGTCGATTATTATTCCTCCTCCAGGGTCGAACAGGCACTTGTCTATACAAGTCCTGTTCTCCCGGCAGGAAACCATATCCTGAAAGTCCGGGTTACCGGGACAAAGAATTCGAGTTCCAGCGGGGCATCTATCCCGGCAGATATGGTAAGGGTAATCAGTTCGGAAGAACCGCCGGAACCAGGGGACGTGAATAATGACGGGAATATCGATATAGTGGACGCCCTGCTGATTGCCCAGTTCTATGTTGGTCTGGAGCCTTCGAATTTCGATGAGAGTAAAGCAGACGCAAACTGTGACGGGAGTATTGATATCGTAGACGCTTTATTAATTGCACAATACTACGTCGGGTTGATAAACGAATTCTGCTGAAGGCGGATAAATAAACAGGTATTCAAGCAATACGTGTCCCAAATCAACTAATCATTTATTGAAATCTTTTTTTATCCGGATAATAATAATGTCATGAATATAAATGAATATTTGGGGAAAAGAATAAAACAGCAGAGAGAAAAACTGAGCTATAAGCAGGTTGATATTGCCAATGTATTACAGATAAGCCCCCAGGCTGTATCACGATGGGAAAAAGGGGAAAATGCCCCGGATATTTCACTGTTAGTGCCTTTAGCAAGATTATTACATGTCACTACCGACTGGTTATTGGGATATTATGAATTGGATAATAAAAATATTGAAGCATCTGTTTTTGTGTCTTCGATAATGGGCCTTACAAATAAAATGCAGAAAATGAACAATGAAGAAGCAGTCATATGGATGAATGGTTTTTTGCATCAAATAACCGATTCCGTACTGAACTATGACGGGATTCCTGTAAAATATCTGGGTGGCGGTTTTATGGGTTTTTTTGCCGGACCGAATCATGAAAAACGGTCCATACTGGCTTCTCTCCTGGCTAAAAAAACGGTAAGTGAGGAATTAACAATCGGGTTACATTCAGGAACTATATTTACAAGTGTAATAGGACATAAAGACTATTCATCCAAAGACATATCCGGGAATACTGTTAATATTGCTTTTCGTATTCTTTCATGTAAATCCGACACAGGAATAAATGCTTCTATGGAATTGATTCAGAAAGCCGGGTATAAAAATATTAAAAATCGAAGAAAAGAAAAATTAAAAGGCATAAATGAACCAATAGAAATTTGTGAAATAATTACCACGAATTAAGCTGTTCCTCATTACTATTTATGTTCACTATCCAGAAGTCTGCCAGTATATTACTGACAAAACCCGGTAATCAATCCCACATAGTACTGGGTTATTAATAGGGCATCCACGATGTCGATAGTCCCGTCGCAATTGGTATCCGCCTTACCCGGGTCGAAATCGGGTGGATTTAATCCAACATAGTATTGGGCGATGAGTAATGCATCGACGATGTCGATGCTTCCGTCGTTATTTACATCCCCGGGTTCCGGGTAGGAAGAATTAAAGGAATATCGGATTACATAGAGGTTCGGTGATGTACTCCCGGTCGTGCCTGCCTGGACAAAAACATAGACACCGTTATCCTGGGAACGTAATGCCATGCTGTCGATAAGGGGTTCAGAATGATGGAACCTGCCATCATCCGAAGTGTCTACTAAAGACCAGTCATTGTAATTTGATGAAAAAGAAGCACTGGCAATCTGGAGATTGGGAAGAATGCCGTAGACATTTCCATCATTATCAAAGGCGATTTTTGAGCGGTTGTCCCATATCTTTGTCCGTATGCCGGTATTCACCCGGTGCCATGTTCCGCCTGTATCACGCCAGTAGTGCATCTGGTAGTTTGTGCCGTTAATGTCTTCCCTTGAAATCACATGAACACGGTTCTGGGAATCGAGAATCATCCCTTCCTGGTTAATTAAACCGCCTTCCTGGGGGATAGACCAGACCCTGAAATCCTTACCCGGATCTATGGGATCGCTCCCGGTTGTTGCAAGGGTATTTCCATAGTTATTTTTCCATGTATTTCCATGGTCGTCACTGTAGGCATATAAAAGATCATGGTTGGTCGTTCCCGAACTTGTTGCACGCCAGCACCAGGTTGCATGAAGCCTGTTGCCGAAATCATAGCAGATGCCGTGGAAATATGCATTTTCGCCGCCGCCTTCCAGGAATTTCCCCAGTTCTGTCCAGCTCCCGTTGTTGTTGTACCGCCAGATATTATTGTCCCCATCACCACTGGTCCCGATTCTTGCATAAAAGAGAAAGGTGTTGTTCGGGGCTGTCATAAAACTCGGATAGGTGAGGTCTGTTATCGTCCCCTGTCCAAGGTTGTTCTGTACGGATTCAAATTGCGAGGAAGACCAGGAATAACTGGATGGATTGGTTGCCAGCCCGGAAACGGATTTTCTGTAGTGCAGGGTGCTGCTGTGATGGTCAAAGGCAAGATGAATACGGCCATCCGCAGGGGAAATACCCATACTTATCGTATTGTGATTGTCATTTGTGGATTGTTGATAATCGGTAAGAGAGATATGCTGCCATGATCCATTGGGAAGCTGCCTTCTCGAGACAGTGACATACCGGCTTTGATTATAGTAGCACGCGTATTGCCAGCCATTACAGGTAATGATCGAATCCTGGTTAAAAGAAACACAGTTAAGATATGCATCACCATACCGGTCATCCCACCATGTACTGGCATTACTGGAAATAAGGGTTTCCGATTCTTTTGTAATTCCCGGTGAGCCGGATGCAGATGGAATAAAAAGAGCGCAGATGATACATGCCAGAATAAATATGATTGCCTGTTTTCCATGCTTTTTCATTTTTTTCCCCTGTATGAACTAATATTATTGATTCCGCAACTTTTTATAAAGTTATCTGGTAATTTCCCAAAATAATATTCGATTTTATTTCTTCTACTTTACCATGAATTATTTACAGAGTCAAGGTAAAAAACGTTATAGGGTTATAGCAGAAATTCTCCTGAAGCAGATACATGAAACAGGAAAATAAATTATTTTTTTATGAAAAAGCAATGCAGGAAGTAACTTTACCCCATTAATATATATGGCAACATCCATGTCTTGAAAGGAGACTATATATGAGTGAAGATGAAGTCAAGTTGACGATTTTCCACTTTAAAATGGATACGAAAATGATTGGTGCTTTAAAAAACCTTGATTTATTTCAAAAGACCAGAAACATGGCCGAAACAATGAACCGCATTTTATTACAGTTCTTTGCTGTTATTGAAAAGGAACATATGTTTGGCGTACAAAGGGAGAGCAGGTATGAATTGATTAATGAAGATACGAATGTGAAACGAAAGCATGTTACTGTCAGCATTCCTGATTATATGTACAGAAGGTTGAAAATGCTTCATGACGACCTGAACTTTTTCAGTATCGCACAGTTGATGAGGTGGGTGATTTCCGGGTATGTGGATTTTGTAAAGAGGTATGGTAACAGGTGGGTCAGGAAACTCGTAACAATAATACGAAGATGGCAAAAAGATACCCGGAACAGTCGCTTCCTGTTAACGTATATTCATCAATTGTTTGAATTCAAAACTGAATTATCATGGATAATTCAGAAATATACTCTCTATTGCTTACATTTTTCACCATACAGGGACTTCTACATGTAAAATACACCTTCCCCCCATCGCCTGCACACAAAATATTCGTTAAAAGATTTATTCCAGTCCTCAATCCATGTACTTATTCTGTTTTGACTTAATATCTTGTTAAAATAACAACATTTTAGGTCAAAATAAGTGAACATAGGCCGCTATATTAAATGGACTGATATAATTAATAAACATCTGGATACAATTGGGGGATAAGTGAAATAATTTACCCTGAACATAGATTTTTTATCTGCCATGGTATATAATTATAATAAATAGATTTTCACTATATTATTGTGGGGTGAAATATAATGATGTTATTTAATAATATGCAAACATACCTTTTTTTTATTTTTTTATTGATTAGTATCATTCCCGGAGTAACAGCAGAGGATTGTATCGTTGAGTATATAGAAGGAAACCTGGAAATGGAGCAGGACGATACCTGGGTAAAAGTAGAACAGGGTGATGTCATTCCCCTTACGGCAAGATTGAAAACAGATGATAATACGCTGGCCGAACTAAGTCTGGGTAATCAATTCTATACTATATCGGAAAAGGGTATATACAGTCTTGATATGATTATATCGAACAGCAAAGATGCTTTTTCCTGGAATATAGGAACAGTTGTGGGGAAGAAACTCGCATTCATTATGGAAGATGAAATAAATCAATATGAGGGATCCATGGGGGTCCGGAGCGAAGACTCATCATTAGATTCGGATGAGATTGATTGGATGGAATCGAGTGAATTCATTGTGTGGGAAGGGCAAAAGCTTATTAATACAGGGAAATATGAAAATGCCCTGAGCTATTTTCAGCAAGCCTTTTTAGATGCTGTTGACGAAAATGAAGGAAACGAATACCTTTTCTATATTGGGTATTGCTATGAATTACTTGGCAATAAAACCCAGGCCTTTCTGACCCTGTCCCAGATAAAAGTTCCACAGGAAGCATCTTACTATGGCCATTATGTTCTTCTCAAATCTCGTTTACTTGCAGAAGGTTTATCATATCAAAAAGCACTTACTCTTATGAATGAATATCTGGATAAATTCCCGGATGGAGTGTATGCCCAGGCAGTGAATTTCCTCTCTGCCTTTTGCTATAAAGGAATGAATAATAGAGAAAAAGCGATTGAATGTCTTAAGCGGGTGTATGAACTTGATCCCAAATCAGCAATCGGGATCGAAGCAGCAAAGCAAATCAAGGGGCTTGATAATCAAGAAAAAGAATAACCCGATAAAAGTGATTTTCACTATCATATCTTTCTGTTGGATATAACAAAATTGATAAAATTTTTAATTTCCTGGATTTTACTTTCGGAAAGACCTTCCAGATCTTCTTCTTTCAGATAGCCGTCTTTCATAAGTTGAACAAATACCTGGAAAAGTTGGGAATACCTGTAATCATACTTTCTATCAATTTCATGCCTTTTTTCTGATAGATAATCATGTAGTTCCCAAATATCTTTTTCTTCTTTAATATCCTGAACCTTTTTTCTTACTTCTTCTTCAATATGCTTTATTTCCCTGAGATAGGCCGTGTCAAAGGTTTTCCGGGCAATCTTTTCTCGCTTTTTGACCATGTCCATTCACTCATCTCAATATTTCCTTTCATAGAAATAATAGAATTACTTGCATAGTTGTATTAAATCACTATATAGTACCCTATAAATTACTATCGTGTCTCTACGAATGTTGAGGAGTGTTCAACATAAGTTGAATCCCAATTATAATTTTAATAAGATGGTAATAAATAATAAACAGGAAATTTGAAAAACAGAGATTTTCCAATGTTTTTTACTTTAATTCCCTGCTGTTTTTCCCTGGTTGATTTTTCTTTAAAAGGAGATCGGGAATGAATGAAGAAAACAGCCCCGTAAAAAAGCTAAAAGGATTATACGGTGTTACGTTTCTTATTGGTCTTGGATTTTTTACCATGGGACTGATGGATCCCCTGTATGATACTTATATACCGGTTTTTCTGAAAAAGTTTATTTCTTCCCGGGGATTAATCGGGAGTATTATGACCCTGGATAACCTCTTTGCATTACTGCTTATTCCGGTTGTCGCTGCATTATCAGACAAAACACGAACCCGGATCGGACGGCGAATGCCGTATATTATTGTGACATTGCCTTTAACAGCAATAACCTTTACCCTTATCCCTTTTTCTGTTTTTAAAGGCCTGGCCACTCTTATTATCCTTATTTTCTTTTTAAACCTGTTCAAACAGTCTGCCAGGGGACCTGTTGTGGCATTAATGCCCGATATTATCCCTGGTGAATACAGATCCGAGGCCAATGGTGTTATTAATGCGATGGGAGGGATTGCCGCTATTACTGGCACCCTTGTCCTGGCCCGTCTTATGGATGTTTCCATTTCTATCCCGGGGTTGGGATATATTAAAGATATTCTTCCTTTTCCCCTGGCCGGATTGCTAGTGATTCTGGCAACTCTCCTGCTTTTTTTATTTATAAGGGAAAAAAGGCAGGTTGATGAAGAGAAAACGGAAGAAAAAACGACCATTCGCGAGTCCCTTCGCCTTATCCTGTTTCGGGAAAAAGGAAAAAGTGCATTTCTTATTCTTGTTTCCCTGTTTCTCTGGTTCCTGGGTTACCAGGGTATTTTACCTTTTATCGGCCTTTATTCCATTGAGTTTTTAGGAACCTCAAAAGGAACAGCAGCTTTTGCCGCGGGCATGGTGGCAGTGTCTTATACCATTTTTGCCATTCCTTCCGGAATTGTCGCCCATAAGATCGGCCGGCGGTTAATGATACGGGTATGTCTTATTGCCTTGAGTATTATTACTTTTCTTCTTTTCCTCCATCATCCCGCAATGGAAATTTTAAATATTTCCGGCTCCCTGGTTGTTTACTCATTCTGGGCACTTACTTTCCTTTTCGGAATTTTCTGGGGTTCTGTCATTACCAATTCTTTTCCCATGCTCTGGCAAATGGCTTGTTATAATAATATGGGAATTTACACAGGACTCTATTACTTTTTCTCCCAGATGGCAGCTATTGTTGCTCCCCCGATTACCGGGGTGATTATCGATGTACTCGGCTTCAGGTTGATTTTTCTTTTTGCATCAGTATGTATGCTGGCTGCCTTTATTCTGATGGGGTTTGTTACCAGTGGTGAAGTAAAAAAGAAAGAAAAACTGTATGACTGATTCTAAAAAAAAACAAATTTTTCCTGGTATAAAGAAACCATTACTCTTCGGACACCGGGGATATTCTCATCTGGCCCCGGAAAATACCCTTGCTGCTTTCAGTTTACTCCTTGATTATAAAATTCCCGGGGTGGAACTGGATGTTTATCTCTGCCGGAGCGGAGAACTTGTTGTGGTTCATGATGATAATCTTCTTCGCCTGGGTGGCTATAACGGATTTACGGAACAGACTGATTATACCATATTAAAAACCCTGGATGTGGGTTCTCATATCCATTCCCGTTTTAAGGGTGAGAGGATACCGCTTCTGAGTGAGGTATTTGATCTTCTTCAAGACCAGGTCTATTATGATATTGAACTGAAAACCCGGCGACTGATTTGCGGAGAACTGGAGAAAAAGACGGTACAAATGGTAAATGATTATGGATTACAGGACAGGGTTCTGATTTCTTCTTTTAATCCTTTTTCCCTGAAGACTCTTAAAGCCATTGGCTGGTCCCGGAATGCAATTATTTATTCAGAAGAAATACCTTTTTACCTGCGTCACGGGGAAGGACGGTTTTTATCCGGATGTTCAATTATCAAACCCCAGTGGAAAATGCTCCAAAAACAATCTATTCACCGTTCAAAAAAGAAACATTCTTTTCCTGTTATCACATGGACTGTGGATGATCCTGTTTTGGGGCTGAAATTGCTTGAGTCCGGTGTTACCGGTATTATTAGTAATAACCCCGGAATATTCAATAATCAAGGATTATTGCCATAATCAGGGGATTTCCTCGTGTCCTGTAGCTAATACCGGTTCTTCATTCCTGAATTTGCATTTCTATTACCTGCCCGTCCGTTCCTCCGGTATAGAGGATTCTTTCCCCCGGATACAGACAGAGGGCGGAGATGTCCGTTTCTATGTATTTCTTTTTTTCCGGGTAAAGATGCCAGGAAAGGACTTCTTTCCCGTCTTTCAGGTCAAAAATCTTTAAGACACCATAGTATATCCCGGTATAAAGAAAAGTGCCGTCAGTGGCCAGGGAAATCATATCGCGGAATTTCTCATTGATAACTTCCGGCAGGTATGGTTTTCCGTTTTTGATGTCCCAGACTCCCAGGCCTACTGCACCGGAAAGAATTCCGAATACAAGGGAAGAGGATGGGTCGAACATCGTTAAACGTATATTGTATTGAGCCGGATATGATGCGATATGTTTTTTCTGTGAAGGAGAATGAACGGTGAGTGAAGGGGTTGTGTAATTTCCCGGTACGGCGACGGCCAGAATATTAGGGCCGGTGAGTGTACAACCTTGCATAAAACCCATCCGGATTCCAATCGATTTAATTATCAGCCATAACATCAAAAGCCTTCCGGCATAAAGAAGCGAAAAACAGAGGGTTCCTTTAATAAGGTAAAAAGGATTAAGGGTAAAAAACCGTGAAAAGGATTTTCTGGTAACCACGATTTCCCTTAAAAGTTTGATTCTGAACTTTGAATCATCTTTAATGATTCAAAGTATCTTAAGCAGTTCACCTATAAATCCAAAGATCGTAGTCATAATACCCGGAAATATGAATCCGAGAAAATAGAGACATGAAAAAAAATACACAAAGAAAACCGGATATAAAAAAAATTATACTGACACCGGGGTACATTTTGAATTGTTGTCTGTATACGAAAAATGCAATAGTCGCACCTGTTATGACAAAAAACGTATACACAATCGCTTTATTGAATACAATTGAATTTCCTTTACCATACGATATATTATATCGTTTTAATTTATTGTCCAGGAATTTCGATTTTCCACAATAAAGAGATGAAACCACCGATTACACCGATTACATAACGTTGGCTACGCCCACAACCCAAATAATGAGTTATCCAGGTTTCTTTTAATGATACTGGTCTATTTAACCTGGCGGCCAA
>JAFGQK010000391.1 GCA_016935735.1 Spirochaetales bacterium
CTATTTTAGTGTAAATGAGTGAGGATTAGTGGTTTTTTTTAAGAAGTAAGTGAACTATTAAAAAAACCTTCATGAAAATAAAAATTTATCAAGAGGTACTACCTGATTGGAAATTCCCACCCGAACAAGGGTACTTTTCAAGAGGGGTGGAAGTTTATAATCGGGTTTTTGGAACCACAGATAGGGCTTGCCCGATATCGAATTCCCACCCTTCAGGGCAAACTTTAATTCTGATTCCTTTATTATACATAATACTATTCTACCTCAAAATTATCCTCCAATGACAGTTCACTTAACGAAGCCTTTGTTTCATCTACCTGTTGTGGTGTTATACCATTTTCAGGTCTTGCCTCGAATTGAACTTTAATAATCAAATCACTATCCTTTACAAAGCGGGATAATACTTTTGAATAGAAGTTCATCCACTTCAAAGGGGGTATAACACCTGCCCAGCTAATCTTGCTATGTTTTGGGGGAGTTACCGGTTTTATAGTCTCCTGTTTTTCTTTACTGATAAAAACACTGGCGGCTGCAAAAAAGGATAATGAATGAGCTTTTACCACATAATTTCCTGTTTTATCCCCGGCTTCATAGGTTCCGGTTTTATCAATATTCCCGCCTGTCGCCGTCCATTCAATATCGGTTACAGGAAAATCACGGCCAAACTGGTCAAATCCCTTTACCGTGAACAATTGTACCGTATGAGGCTCTACATATACCTGTGATGGCGATAGTTCAATTCTTGAAAGTACCGGTGGTTTTATATGTTTTTCTGCTTCATCTGCCTTGATTAAAAACATATCACCGGAAATCTCTATATTTCCCGGGTTAATTGACTCTTTGTAATAAAAAGGAGAATATCCGCCCCGGGCAGACGGGACAACCAATGCAAAACTTCCCTCTTCCACGCCGCGTAAAATAGTATCTTTTATCGCTTCCTGGTTCAGCAGGCGGGGAAATTGAGGTGAAGCAAAAAATACATCACGGATAGCTTTTGTACTCCATTCAGTAAAAACCGGGGGCCAATATTTTAGAAGCAATCGTGGACTGATATCCTTCACAATTTCATCTACCTGGCGCAGATAAGTGATAATGAATTGAGTCATACTGTTCGCAGCACTCGATGTAATCAATCCAAGGTCAATTGTCTTTAATTCATTATCACTTCCAAGAAGAACCAGTTTATTATAGGTTCGCCACACATTTTCTCTTACATCACGTCCAGCCCTTCTGATATTTTCATCCAATTGCCGCTGTTGTACATCATCAAGGTGAAGATTCTCTGATTCAATATCCATCCATGCTATCAGTTTCCGGGTTTCTGCTTTTATCGCGGCAGATGAATCAGGGAGAATCCAGATGAGTGAGCTTTTGAATGTGCGTGCAGATGTCCCATATTCCTTTGTCATTGCCTTGATTTTCTCCATTATTTCAGGAAAGTCCTGTAGTGAGTTTTCAGGATGTACAATAATAAAAGAGATGAAAGCCCTGTCGGGTATCTGGCTGCTTTTTTCAGGAAAAAAGATACGTTCAATCCCATCCTGTTTCGGAAAAACCTTCTGGATTTCCTCCAGTATAAGTTTGTTTACATCATCATCCTTGATATTTGCCCTGCGGTCTGCAAACCGCTTGTTTAGATTTTCTTTAAGGCTGAAATGGTACTGGTTTTTTTCGACCTGGAGATAGTAACAGTTTTCTGTCAAGGCATCCAGGGCAGTCTCCACATTTCCAATATCCAGTTCAGGTTCTGCAACATCGATCCTGATTTCCGGTATCGTTGCCCCATTCTTTGTCTGCCCGCCATTTGATTCAAAGAAAACAACAGTAGCGATTTTCTTGTGGATCCGGGCCTTTTTTAATGTATCTTCTGCTTCCTGGTCCAGACGCACGGCATGTGAATCGTTTTTACCGGCAATATCCGTTGTCAGGGCGCCTTCAAGGCGGGATTCGCCTAACTGCTCAAAAACTGCCGTCCTGAACAGGGAATCTTCCACAGGGGCTGTGCCAAGACTGATTAAAGAATCATTCTCTGCACCCTTGAATCCCTGCTGGTATGCAGAGGAAATCCATAATGCGAGCAGGCGCAAGATACCACGGGTCTGCTGGAACCGGGGAAGCTCCTGCCATTTCCTTTCAAAAACGGAAAGCACCATCGGATGGAATGGGTAAGTGGTTTTAAAAACATCAAGGGCGTTTTCAGGGAACCAGCCTGGTATCTGCTGCCTGTGTGAAATAATCCAATCGGTATATTCCTGGCATGTTTTTAATGCTTCATCGGCAAGGAATAATCTTCCATCGGGATCAACATGACTGCTATCCCATTCAAACAATCTCCTCCGTATGATTTCCGAGGTTTCGGATTCCGAAGCCATGATAACCGCTTTACCGAGACGGTCAAGCAGTTTCTTGAAACGTGTATAATCCGCCTGGTCATCCTGAGTCATTTCCATTTCGGATGCCGGGATTGATGCGACCAGCACCATTTTTTCATTCCCCCTGGCTTCTTCTGCCAGGTTTTGTATAAAATTATATAATTGCGTAGTAAGCCCGCTCTTGCGGTTCCTGCTTATGTAATTGAGCAATTCATCAATTAAAATCAATACGGGTCTGTCTTTCGGGAGGAATTTGCGTATCACCTCGCCGGCCGGGGCAATTCCTTTATTCTCATGTTCTTCTACAATAGTAAAGCCCAATTCACCGGATAATTGAAAGGCAATCTCTCCCCAGGGAGTTTTTCTTTTCGGGGTGCCGTCATCCCCGCCCCGGCCCTGTATCGAATCGAATTCCGTACCGACAAACACGGCAATCGCCGCCCTGGGAATATCCTTTACTTTTGCCTGGTTCACTATCAAATGAACACCCTGGAAATTATTCGCTTTTACACCGTTATTCGCAAGATGGTAAAGGAGTGTGAGTGCATGGGTTTTGCCGCCGCCGAATTGTGTCGTCATATTGAAAACAGGAGATGTTTCCGTTTTCTCCCCGGAAAGACGGCGGACGACCTCTGCCGCGAGATTGCGGAGATTCTTTGTCAAATAGGTCCGCGCAAAGAATCTTTCAGGATTTTGATAGTCGATATGCGCCCTCCCGTCCCGCACCTGGTCAAGATGAACGGCGAATTCCGATGCATCGAGGGGTTTCCCTTCCCTTAAATCCTCCCGCGGGGTAACGACCTTGTACCATGGTTTTAATTTGCTCATTCCTTCACCTCATTCATAATCAAAATCCGAACCCCTTTTTCTTTGCAAGGAGTCCATCCACCCATCGTTTTTCATCCGTTCCCGTGGGATAAAGGGCAGATAAAGACTGTGCAAGCCGCCAGAAAAGCGGGTTATTTCCAATACCCTGCTCTATTAAAAACCGTTTCAACGCCTCTGAACGGTTGGCAGCAAAAAGTATCATACACTGGTGCAACTGGTCCAATATGGTTTTTCCGGCCTGTCCCTCCATATCGCCTTTCCAGCTTTCACTTTCCTGTTCTATAAAAGATTCATCAAAATCAAACAGGGTAGGTTCCCTTCTTTTTGTCCTGACACTTCCCGGCGATTCGGTGTCTTTTCCGAATAGATGTTTTGTCCGTGCAGCGACAGGAAGGAGGATGGCAGTCTCTCCCTTAATCACTACAAGGTGTTTCAGATTCTCAAGATAGACACCCAACCCTGGGCGATTTTACGGGCTGCGTCATATTCCAGGGCAAATCCGCCGCTTGCTTTCCCCTTTTTATTTTTGCCTGTATTATCTTCTGCTTCATCGTCAGATAGATCTATATTGCTTCCAACCGTATCAACGGTCTTTAATGTCCACAGCCACATTGCGGTAAGCCGTGCATCTTCTTCAAATCCCGTTGCATCCGCACCGGAAAAAATCATGGCAAGTGCTTCCTTTGCTACAGCAGCCCAGACCTGTTCCAGGTATTCCTTAAGGGTTACAGTTTCCCCGCTCGCTTTTTCCACGCTGGAATAACGGGAAAAGATTTCAAGTGCAGGGCCAAGACAGGCAAAAATAGCATCGGCCCCGACGATGCCTTCTTCGGACAGGCGGGGCATCCATTCGTGGATGCGTTTTGGCAGTTCTGACAGGACATCACGCCAGTCCCCGGTTTCGTCGGTTTGCCGTGGACGGCAGACAAGGTGGATGGAGGAGGCAAGGGCGGCGGAATCCTGTGCACGCAATCGTCCAGGGCGTTCTGTATCAATTGGCCATGATGCTGTAATAATCCAACCAGCGTCTAACATTGATTTTAATTGAGCTTCCCAACCAGAAGTTGATTTATGAGCAAAAACCACAATACCTATGCCTTCTGATAATAATACTCTTTTACCTTCAGCCATTGCTTTGCCCATATTAATTTCAAAATATTTTTTATCTTTTCCTTTTACTTCATCAACAATACATTCATCAGCTTTTGGAGCAAGAGTATCATGTAAAAGGTCAGGATGAAGGTTTCCTACTGAGCGCCTTAACCAGACTATAAAAAAATCTGATAAATCAGCATATGGTACTGCATCATAGTATGGAGGATCGGTAAAAAAACACCGAGCCGCAGATGTTGGAAGTGGATGTAGTGTTGCTGAATTAAGTGTAGAATGACCAGTATATTGTATATCAGATATATTTGCTTCAATAACCAAACTCACCCATTCTATCGCACCCTGCCAATTTCCAGATCCATTTGCCCACAGATTACATTCAGGCCATTCCCAAACAATTGGCAAAGCCTGTCTGCCAAATGTATGTGCAATAAATTCTCCGGAATTAGCCCAAATTGTAAGTGAAGACAGGTAATCAGTCTGTCTATCTAATGCGATTGCCAAACAAGTCTGGATAGCATCAGCCAAATTTTTATTATGTTTATCAACAAGTTTTTTCCCAACTTCCTGTATCTTTTGTACAAGGGTAGATAATGACAATGCCTGTCGCACTGTAAAGAGGTCTCCCCATTCTAAAACACCATAAAGCTGTACACGAAATCCTAATGTCCCTTGTGGTGGTAGTGGTTCATCTGGTACCAAACTTAATTTCCCATTATGTTCTTTCTTTTTTCTTTCGAGCTCCACTACTGCTTTTTTTACTGCCTCTAAATCACGAACAGACGGTAATCTATAGAATCGCCCTTGTTGGGAAGGTTTCGTTATAACCACACAAAAAAGCCGTGCATCATTTGCTCCACCTTTTCGTGCTTTTAGCTGTACACGCACTGAAGCAACCGGTGTCGTGTATCCACAACACGGGCATGTAGCTGAACCACGTTTTACTGTTCCATCCATAACATCAGACGGTTTTGCATCATTTATAATTTCAAACTCAACCTTCTTCAATCCAGGCTTTGGTACCATACGCAATGCTATTGAATTCTTCCCTCTTTTCGCCAGCCATAAACTCCGCATCAACGGCACTTCCGACCCGCACCCGGGCCCTTCACACTTTATAGTCCTCGCCCACAAATACGCAATTGGCGTCGAACCATCCGGATCCTTCGGATAAAACTCCGCCAGTTCCTTTTCCGCTTCTTTCTTGATCCATTCACCCCATTTTCTCACTTCGTCTGCAAGTTTTTGCCCGTATTTGGGGATGTATTCCAGGACTACTTTATTCAATAACACCGCAACCGGGTTTAAGTCACTTGCAAAAGCATCTGCCCCGACCCGCAGGGCTTCCAGGGGAATGGAACCGCCGCCTGCAAAGGGGTCTACCACGAGCGGCTTTGTACCAACCTCACCTCCCAAACCCTCATGTGCGGTTTGTGTAAGAATACGGCTGGTTTCGAGATATTCCTTTTTCGTGCTGTTGTCCCAATTGGAAAAATCCGCGATAAAATCCAATAAGGCATTTCTCAATTCCAGGTTGTCATTCAATATACCAGGGTTGTTGCGGATGGAAAGAAACCTGTTCTCACTCTCCCGGCTCAACAGGGGTATATGATTCTGTGCCCAGGAAAGCATTTCCTTTCTCGCCGTTATACGAAACGAACCGGGGCAGAGAACATCCACAGGGTCCGGCCAGAGGGAAGCACAGATAACGGCGCGGCAGGCTGCAAGGGGTCTTCGCGCCCACCAGATATGAAGGGTTGATATATGCCCGTGCCGGATGCTTTTTTCCCTTCTTGCATGGGCTGAGATTCTCTTAATGGGCAAATCTACTTCAATCAACCGTTTGGGATACTGCGTCATTCCTTCTCCTCGCCCCGTAAAATGGAATCGGCGCCGACCTGGTAATGTTCTACCTTAATAATGGGTTTCCAGCCGAGTTTCGCAGGGTCATTGACAATGTGGATTCCAGGGGAGGAAGCACAATTGTACACAACATAAAGCCAGAAATCCTTTTTAAGGCGTAAAGCGGTTTTATACTCGTTTGCAGTAAGTGAAACCTCATCAACATACGAACGGCCTTTTACCTCAATAAACCTCACTTCAACAGCAGTCTGCGGGTCTTCGGGGTGCGGTTCCCGCTGCCATTGAAAACACAAATTTGCAGGCGTTACAATAAGGGTACGTTTTATCAATCCTCTTATTTTCAGTTCTTTAATGAGTAATCCTGCCATTATTGTCTTGCCTGCTCCCGGGTCATCGGCCAGGAGAAAGCGGATTCTTGGCAATTTTAGAAAATAGTCATACACTGCTTCCAACTGATGAGGGAGCGGGTCAACACGTGCAATTGAAAGAGTGAAATAAGGGTCATATTCATATGCTAATGCAAGACGGGTTGCCTCAATACCAAGCCGGAATTTATTTGCATCCCCATCAAATACCTTTTTGTCAACTGGTATAATTTCAAGCTGTTCCAGTTGCTCACGGGATAAAATTGGCTGGTGGACTTTACCGGAATTCATCCCTTCGCAGATGAGTTTTACTGAATCACCTACGGGAACAACAGAGATTATTTTAACAAGTTCAGGAAAAATGGAACCATGAATCAATGCATCAGGGATTAATTTTGAATAGATATTGTCCATGAGCTTTTTACCTTTCCTGTCCGCTATATACAGAACAAGCATAGACCACTATACCGGTGTTTATCAAGTTAAATTCAAGAAGATATTAATTGTCTGGAAAAAATGATCTCAGAATCCAAAATTTCAGATGGACTGTCTATTATTTCATTGTCCAGGAATTACTTGATATTCTCCCACAATCTTACTATTACTTTAGCCGGGTGCTGGAAGAATATCCTGAAAGCTCCTGGGCATATGATGCACAGGAAAAAATGATAAGGATAGAAAAGCTCACTCCTGTTTATGTGCAAATACTCAAATCCCTGAAGAACGAGATACGGCAAACAGGTTGAACTTTCTACCAGAATGGGATATATTTTTAAAAGGACAAAGGATAAGAAATATGAAAAAAGCATATATTAAAATGATTATTATTACTCTTTTTTTCCTTCTGTATTGTATACTTCTTTATGCAGAGGCAGAACCCGATGTTATCGGTATTGTTTTTTCTGTAAAAGGTGATTTCATTCTGAAAAACCCGGATGGAGAAGAAAAACTCATGCCCGGGTTACGGGTTCGCAAAGGAAGCGAAATACAGCTTGCAAAAGGATCCGGGAGGGGCAAAATACAGATTATCACATCCCAGGGACCGGTGGTTTACTCAAGGTTCCCTGTATTATTAAAAGAAACAGGATTTACTGCCCTTTCAGACAAACAGCAGGATAACTACATTGCAAGTATCGGGGGTACCGTGTTAACAGGCAGGGCTTCTTCGGCAGAGAAAAATTTTATAAAGGATGAAGATGAAATAATTATGGAAACATCCCTGGCAAATACACTATTTGACTGGCATATGGAACTGGGTGTTCTTGCAAAAGAAGACATTGAAAATGGTTTTACCCTGGTACTCGGCAAAGAGAAAAGCTCAAAAGAAAATCTTTCCTTACAACCCCTCTATTTCAGATTTCAAAATACTATCGATTTCACAAACATTTCATTTGAAATAATGAAAGATAATACATTCACGACCGTATATAAAAACGGGAAGTTTACCCGGTCGGGGAGTGATTATGTTTTTTCTTTTGATTGTTTTGAATATGAAACCGATACCCCATACATTGTGGATGTCATCATCGAATTCTCGGATGATGATGAAGAGTACTGGGAATTCGGATATTCGATTGCAGGAACCGCAAAATTAAAAGAGATTGAAACAGAAATCTCACGTGAGTGTGCCGGGGCAGGGAGTGATTTTGAGAAAGGTCTTATAAAAGTCAAAGTATACCGGAAATACAATATGACACTTAAAGCTATGCAGATTCTTTCAACCCTTGGCCTGGATATAGAAGATATACTTTGATATTTTTTAATTAATCTGAGTAATCGGTTATATCTGTGGTTCCATATTGAGAACTCCAGGGATATTATAAATTTATTTGACAAGTATTAATGCATATGATAGAGTATTCAAATTGATAGGAAAGACCGGACAGCAGAGTAAAGAGAGGATAACAGCGTTGGCTACGCCCACAACCCAAATCAAGAAAAGCAGAAAATATCTTATGATCTGTAATGATATCACATCCGGGAAGATTCCGGGCAATGCAAGTGTTACGGGTCGAAAATCCTGGAATTTTACCGGGATTTCCGCCTGTAGTAACACAGTGATCTTACCGGAGAATTCAGGAAAAATAGAAACTATCAACAAGGATAAAAAATGATATGATTTTTTCTGAAGAAAATGAAAAATATTGCAATCAATTAAATGATATTGTAGAAAAAAACCTGGAATCGCTCATAAATAAAATGCAGAATGAATTTGTAGAACTGATTTATGAAAACACCAATATCTTTCATCCGGATGATTTTAACAATTTAATAAAAAAAGAAGGAGAAGCTTTTCTTGAATTTTTAAAAATAAAAAATATGGAACAGAGTTCCCTGAAAGGGAAAAGGGCTGCGGCATCGGGATTGGGGAAAAAAGTAGTATTGTCGTTACATCGTATTTACCAGACTTTTTTATTCACCTATATCCCGGCAGGAGACCATTCTCTCCTCCAGTATGCTTTGGAGGTTATTAATACTTATATGAGTTCTTACCTGTATAATTACATAGAAGAACAAAACAGACAGATAAGAATGGAGCAGGAACAATTATATCAGGCAATGATAGAAACAATTTCAAGGCAGCGCGAAGAGTTATTGGAAAAGGAAAAAGAACAAAACAGACAACGAACAGCATTTCTAATTAATTTGGCACATGAAACGAAACTGCCGCTTACGATTATCCAGAATCAGATAAATATGGTTATAGAAGAAGCCGGGAAAAGACAACTGCAAACAGTACCGCCCCTTGAAGAACAAATAAGGGGATTACAGGAAATGATAGGAAACATTCTTGATTATGAAAAGATTCTCCAGGGTAAGGTGCTCTATAATCATGATATCATCGTCAACATATCGAAAATCGTTGCAGCGAAAATCGATTTATTTAAAGTAATTACGGAAAAAAAGAATATCAGTATGGAATCGGAGATACAGGAGGGATTACATATCCGGATTGCCCCCCTTGCCCTGGACCGTATCCTGAACAACATTATAGACAATGCAATCAAGTATAACCGCATAAAGGGGAGTATACATATAAAAACCGAAGAAGATGATTCGTCGGTGTTTTTCATAGTACAGGATACCGGAATCGGAATTCCTTCCAATCAAATCCAGCATATTTTTAAGCCATACTATCAATGCGCCCAGAAAAAACGGGGCAACGAGGGGATAGGGGCAGGCCTGGCACTGGTAAAGAGTATCCTGGCAGAGGTTTCCGGGACTATTAAAGTAGACAGCATTCTTAATATGGGAACAACTGTCACTATTTCATTTAAAAAGGTTACTATTTCAAAGGACGATAAATATAGAATAGTTGAAGACATAAAAATTTCCAAACCTGTTTTACGTACGAATATTACATTAAAGCAGGAGGTTTATGATGAAAAAAAGAAAACCATCCTGATCGTAGAAGATAATACCGAGCTTCTTTCCTATTTACAAAAAAGTATGATTAATGATTTTAATTTCTATTATGCGATAAATGGAAATGACGCTTTACAAAGACTTGAAATAATACCAAAACCGGATGTCATTATTTCCGATATCATGATGGATATAATGGATGGATATGAATTTCTTACAAAGTTACGGGAAAAGAAGGAAATGCAGGATATTCCTTTTATTTTTCTTACTGCAAAAGTAACAGAGGAAGATAAATTAAAAGGACTTAAGCAGGGTGCGGTTGATTATATAGAAAAGCCCTTTTCCGTACAATTTTTAAAAGAAAAAATAAAGTCTTTGATACGTGATCATGATATTTATAGCGAGAAAGAAATTGAAAGAATGGAGCAGCGATTACTTAAAACAATAAGAACAAGAGAAAGCATCGAGGTCAGTCATGATGTCTTATATTCAAAATTCAATCTTTCAAAAAGAGAGCGGGAAATCGTACAATACTTAATTAAAGGGATGGATAGCAAGGATATAGCAGAAAAGCTTTTTATAAGTTATGATACGGTGAAAAGACATATACAGAATATTAAAGAAAAATGTAATGTAAAAAACATTGTTCAGCTTATCAACCTTTTCCATGTTTAAAATTCCCCTTTAAGGGTATGAATATTATCCTTTTAAGGTATTTTAATCCAATCTTAAATATGAAATAATGTACCCATAAGATTGATAATAAAGATGATTTGCAGGGGATACTCTAAAAGGAGAAATGCATGGAAAAAATAAGAATTTTAGCAGTTGATGATGAAGCTGATGTATTAAAAAGAATACAAAATGTACTTTCCGATTATGATGTAACAATAGAGACCTCTTCCATAAAAGCATCTGAACTTATACAACAGGAAACATATGATCTTTTTATTATTGATTACCAGATGCCGGATATTGATGGAATCGAACTGCTGGAAGAAATAAAGCATAAATACAGGAATGAGTACTATATCGGTATTTTCTGCACAGCATATGGAACAATCCATCTTTTTAAAGAGGAAATAATGGACGGATTATTTACTTTTTATCTTGAAAAACCTTATGAAGAAGAAGATTTGTTATATATAGTGAGCAAATCAATAAATAAACTGGAAGAAATGAAAAAAAAAGTAAAACAACAGAGTGTTAAAAGGTAATATATAGCAAGGATTAAGACCTTCCCTCATGACAAAACTCTTCCTTCTACATTTTACCCCACTCTTTAGTAGATTTAAGTTTTTTATATGACCGGGAGGGTCTTGTTCTTGTTATTTATCGTATAAGCCGGGAATATTCCGGTAATTCTTATTGGAATTTCCTGGAGATTTATTTGCCGGTTTGATAGAAGCGGGGGTATTTATTATTGACATAATAGCTTTTTGATATCAGCGTACGTTCGTCTGTATCTGCGGTTTATAAAATTTGTTTGTAAAATTACTTCTTCTATAATATAGATATTTTATTAATAGTTTTCCTATTATTTTCCCGAACAATTTTGTAAACGGAAGTACCCATTTCATCTGACTCTTAAAAAGGGTAAGGTAATCCTTAAAAGTATGATTCTGAAAAAGGAGGACTTCCTGGGCTTTTTTTGTATCCATCCAGTCTAGGAAACTTGGTTTATTTTCATTAAAGAATTCTTTACCTGCTTTTGCAATTCCAATACTTGATAATAATGAATTAAAAAAATCACCATAATACAACCGGCAATTCTCTCCGCCCCCCAAAAAGAAAACATTTTTATTGGCAGGATGTCCGGGTATGAGTGATTCAGAAGCATTAAGAAGTGCTGTTGCAACATCCCTGTCCAGTATCATTTCTATACGGGAATGGTAGGGAAATTCAAAGCCATATATGATCATTTTCATATTGTACTTACTTTTTGTCGGCATGACTGCACCCAATCTTGTAATACAATATAAATTCAGGGTACTCTGCCGGATATATTCTTCTGCTTTTACCTTACTTTTTGTATAATTATCAACAGGATGGACAGGGTCATCGATCTTTACCGGGGGTACCCGTCCGGGATCCGGGCCCATCACACTGCAGGAAGAAGTAAAAATCAACATCGTCCTGTTCCCTGTTTCTTTTATCGCGTCCACAATTGAACGGGTACAATCGACATTTATGGTAAAACAGAGATTCCTGTCTGTTTCACTTAAAGGCGGGATAATACTTGCCAGGTGAATCACTACATCCTTCCCGGCTATTGCTTTTTTTACCGAATCTCTGTTACGAAGATCACTTAAAATGATTTCTTCTGTTTTTTCCAGGTATTTTTTCTTTAATCTCATCGTCTTTTTTGTTTTCATTTCAAAAACAGACACCTTATGACCCCTTTTAATGGCTTCCTCCAGAACACTCATTCCAATATTTCCAAATGCACCGGTTATTAAAATTTTCATAGGTTCTCCCTCTTCCATAATGGTATTCTGATTTAAATGTTATTCATTACCTGGAGTAAGTAAATCCTGCGCATGGAGTATTCTCTTCACATAAAGGAAGTATTTTGTGAAAATCACCCGGTAAGGTGAATTCACTCACCCTGCTGATTTAGTTTTATTTTATATAAGATCTGAACCCTGTTCGTCACCCCGAGTTTCTGATAGATATTTTTTACATGCGTTTTCACGGTATTTATAGAAATATATAGTATCTTTGCTATCTCCTTGTTGGTATTTCCTTCTATAAGCAGGTGTATTATCTCTTTTTCCCGTTTACTTACGTTATTTCTTTCACAAAAAAAATCGATTTGGGGCATGAGTGGTTCTATTTCAGGTTCATAATACCGTATATAATACCGGTTGATGTAGAGATACATACTGACAACAAAAATGGTATAGACAATAAAAGTAAGTTTAAATGCACTTTGCCTTAAAAAGAAAAAATCTATAGGGGAAAAGAGAACCAGGGGTAAAAAAGAGTAAATAATCCCTTTTAAAAGTTGTTTTTTTTCAGGCTCCACCGTACTTTTTAAAAAAATGATTGCTACGATACTGTGAATTGTTAAAAAAAGACTCCCGAACAGGAAAAGATCCCGGATAAGCCGTCTTATTGTTGTATCCCATGATTTTTTCGTTAATAAAATAATTGAAAAAATACAGATGAAAAAGAAAATACCACAGAGTAGTCTGCTTAAAATTTTCCCCAGCCGTTTTCTTTTATCCTCCAGTGGGAGCAGGTTCAGGAGATACGAACTTATCGTAAGAAGGACTAACGTAATCAGGGTGCATAACAGGAGAGAGCCGAAAAGGGCAAAAATTTCAGTGGTTTTTATAGAAAATATGGATTGTCTTCCCGTAGCAAAAATATAGGTATAGAGAAAATTAAAAAAGAAAAGGATTGTAATGGGATAGAGCATCCCGGTGAAATGGGCAATAATCGTATCCCTTGTCCGGATAAAGAGAATTGTACATAAAAGAGTAATCGAGAAGATGAGTGAAAAAGTAAGATAAAGACATAGTTCCTGTATTAACCCGATATCAATATCCATATGAAGAAAATCAACTTTTTTTTACGGATTATTTCTGCAATGTGAAATAACATATATTAATATGCATATGTTTCCAATGTGGTATCCAGACTGTGATACAGCCGGTCGGTATAGATCATAGGATCTTCACTGCCGGATTCATCAATTCTGTAGATAGCCACTTCATAATGCATCCTTTCATAGACCTCATAAGAATCAGTATCTTCGAATGTATCAATATTCAATCGCAGGGTTGAATTACTCTCTTTTACACTGATTTGATGCGCTATCCGGGTAAGAACATGCAATACCGTATAAGAATAAGTATCACCGATCGGACCAAAAGGTGCAGCAGAATCAACCAGGAGAAAATCATCTGTTCCCCCGGTTGCATTGCCGGAAATAACGGGAGTCTGGAGGTGTTCCGCATGCAGTGTTAATGGGGTATCATCATCAACAACCACCTGCTGTTCCCAGGGCAGGGTCTCATCGGTCAGGGAGATCAGATCACCATTCTCATCTCTATATCTGATTAAAGGGCACGATGAATGGGTGGTACTGGAAACCCGGTAGATTATTTTCGGAATATATTCATTATCTTCCTCCGGGGGGTATGCCACAGCACAGGAAAACAGAAATATGAGGCAAAAAAACAGGAAAAAAATGATATAATTCCTCATGAAAGACATCCCTTCTCTATATAAAGAATACTACTATTTTTCTGATTAATCAATTCCCCTTTTTATTACAATCCTGGTATAATCCATGTATGCAGGAAATAGTATGCGGAGTTGATGAAGCAGGAAGGGGACCGATTGCAGGGCCTGTTACTGCTGCGGCTGTTATTTTAACAAAAGATTTCCCACTTCATATCCTGAATGATTCAAAACAGATGACACCCGGAAAAAGAGAAAAAGCCGCATGTATAATAAAACAACTGGCAATGGATTGGTCAACCGGCTGGGCATGGCCCGAAGAAATAGAAAAACTGAATATTCATTTTGCAACCCTTCTTGCCATGTCCCGTGCAATTAATGACCTCCGGGTAAAACCGCACCGTATTCTTATTGATGGATTATTTGTCCCGGTTGTCAATATCAGATGCCTTGCTATTAAAAAGGGGGATACCTCTGTTCACGAAATAATGGCTGCATCAATAATTGCGAAAACCGCCAGAGATGAATGGATGACCATGTATAGCCGGATTAAACCTGAGTATGAGTTCCATATTCACAAAGGCTATCCCACGAAACGGCACCGGATGCTTGTTAAGGAATTTGGAATGACACCTATCCACAGAAAAAGCTTTAAAATTACCTTTCCCGGATAAATTTCACTGCCTTTTTAAATCCCTCTAAAAAGACATCAAGGTCTTCTTCAAATACAATCAAAGAATACCTTTCAAAATCCTGGTTATTGCTCTTCTTACTTTCCACGATGTTCAGAAAGATATCACCATGCCTGTTTTCCTTTACATTGAAAAAATAAGTTCGTTTCCCGGAAACCGCTTTTTCCGAAAAGATTTCTCCCCGTAGTCCCATAATTTCCTTCCTGATTTTTACAGTTTAAGCCGCCTGTTTCCCTCGTTATGAAGGATTTCCGCAGTCATACTCCAGACCTGTCTTCTGGCAGGGCAGGGGTATTGCACTCTTCTTCTGAATGAAATCGATATTCCCTTTATTCTTTTATTTATAGTACCACTGTTCAATAATATATCCAAAAAAAAAAAAATCTTCAAGGTCTTGACAAAAATAAAAAAAATAGATTAACTTATACATAACGTTGGCTTCGCCCACAACCCAATAAATGAACTATTCAGGTGCTTAGTGAATATAGCGGTTTATTTGACCTGGTAGCC
>JAFGQK010000047.1 GCA_016935735.1 Spirochaetales bacterium
AAGAAAAAAAAAATTTTTTACTGTTTCAGGCAGGTGTGAAACGCAGGCTTTTTAGACAGCCCCCACGATTATAATTTACAAGGTACCAGTCAAGAATCAAAATTTTTATAATAAAAAAACCCGATTCTAAATTTCCACCTTATTGGCTTATTGGCACGGATACATTGAATTTTCTATTTTTTTGTGTTATAATAAATAGTAAGAATATGTAAACAGAGAGAAAAATATGGAGCATTCACGAAAAGATGAAAGCCCGATAGACAGAAGGGATTTTCTTAAGAAGAGCGCATTTCTCATACTTCCCGGCCTGGCCATCCTGGGACTCGGTTTTGCCGGATGCGATACCAATACATGTGGGGATTCGTGTGAAGGGGACTGTTCGGATACATGCGAGGGTGGATGCGAGGATACCTGTGAAGGATACTGCACGGATGATTGCAGTGGCTCCTGCGGTGCAGACTGTTCCGGGGGCTGTGACGATTCGTGTGCGGGTGGGTGCGAGGATTCCTGTGAGGGGTCCTGTGAGGATTCCTGCGGAACGGGATGCAAAGGGTCATGTGTCGGATCCTGTGTTGGAAGCTGCGACGGTACCTGTACCGGATGTGATATCGGCTGCACGAATGGGTGCGGTTACAGTTGTATCGGGAGCTGTGAAGAATTCTGCGACGGGAGCTGTTCTGCGGAATGCAGTACCGGGTGCAGCAGTGCCTGCAAGAGTTCATGTTCTGGAAATTGCGATGGTTCATGTGCAGGGGATTGCTCGGGCTCGTGTACTTCCTCCTGCCTGGCCAATTGTTCAGGATCCAGTATGTAAGAGTATTGTGAGATAGATGATGAATGATGAATCAAATAATAATCAAATAGACCGCCGTGAATTCATTAAAAGAGGGATAAAAATTACACTCCCGGCGCTTGCAATATTCGGCCTTTCCTTTGCCGGGTGTGCCCCCCTGGGGTGTGACGATTGTTCGGATTCCTGCTGGGGAGATTGTGCGGATTCCTGTGATACGGATTGTGTCTATGGATGCGGTGAGTCCTGTGACGGTACCTGTTCAGATACCTGCTCGGAAAGCTGCCTGGGGGATTGCGATTATGTCTGTTCAGGTGCATGTGCAGTAACATGTGCCGGGGATTGTACGACAAGTTGTTCAGGAGAATGCGTGGAGACCTGTTCCGGTTCCTGTCATGGCACATGTTCTAATGCCTGTACCGTTACCTGCTCGACTGACTGTGCAGTAGCATGCAGCGAAAACTGTACAGGAGGAAGTTCTTTATGAATGCCGCCGGGGAAAAAAAGGATCACCTTAACATTACCAGGCGGGATTTCCTTAAACAAGTGAGCTTTCATATTATCCCTTCCCTTGCAGTCCTGGGTTTATCCTTTTCCTGCTATGTATATTCTAGCTGCCACTATGCATGCACGGGAGATTGCAAAGGCTCCTGTGAAGGGGACTGCTCCGGCACCTGTCTTGAATCGTGTGCAGACACCTGCGTGATTACCTGTGCAGAAACCTGCGAAACAGCATGTACGGATTCCTGTTCAGGAATGAGTGAATAGGATGCCTTCTTGAACCGGGAAACGAATTAAATTTATTCTTTTGCCAGTCTTATTATCTTATTGATTAAATCCTTTGAGAATCTATATCCGGCGTTATTAAGAATGTGCAGGGTTTGTGTGACATTATCCAGGTATCCTTTTTCTTTTGCAGCAATTAAAATCCTACCGGTTCCGATAATTTTCACTTTATATTTTACTGCAATTTTCCTTCCTCTTTTTTCATCTATTAATAATACTGCATTTAATTTTTTTGCTAATAAAATAGCTTCTGCTTCCCCGGCATCAAGCAGAAGCAACAGACTTGAATGATAAGGAATAGACATTTTTTCAACCTTAAGCCATTCTTCATTCTCAATTATCTTCTTTAATTTTTTTGCCCCTGGTTTATTATCGAAAATATTAAGTTCATTAAGTACTGCTTCAGGTATATAGACCGTTTTAAATAACTTTTTTAATAGATGAATAAGACCTGTTTTTGCTAAAGCAATCAGGGGACCAGCATCCGATACAATAATATCCATTTAAATCTCAATTTTTATCTCATTATCAAGTTCTTCTGCCGGGTAATCAACACAATCTATCCCGGCCTCATTTAAAATTTCCAGGAATTCTTCAATAGAAATGGAAGCTATTTTCGCTGCTTTTGCCAGGGTGAGTATGCCATTTTCAAACAGATAGAGAGCCAGGTTTTTAGTAAGTCCTGTTTTTATTAATTGAGTATCAAATGGTATGGTTAACATAACTGGTTTCCCGTGTTTTGTAATAATTGATAAATGGCCATTTTCCGCATCCTTGATTAAACTCCCGGATTTTATACGTAAATCCCGGGAAGAAAATACATCTATTTTATTCCCCATTTTTTTCTCCTTTTGTCCCGAGAGAATGTACATATAAAATGTAGCACAAATTCTAAGGAAAATCAAGTTGATGTCCACCTTGTCAGGAATTCTAAATGTAAAACAATAGATTCCTGGCTAAATTTAGAATAGCTGCCACCTTGTTTAAACAACAATTGGGGTTCAACGAATGTTGAGTACTCCTCAATATTCATTGAGGCCTAATTGTAATATATAAAGGTGCTCCTCAATATTCATTGAGGCACGATAGTAATTTACAAGGTACAGTAGCGGAGGTATGGCGAAATTTTGCAGTATCCGCCGTTCAATACCTCTTTTCATCCTTGACCGAATTATGAACCGGTTTCCTTATTTATTCCGTTTAAAAAGCGGTTCAAAATACTTTTCCATATTCACTTTTTCCCGGAAAAACATATAGAGCTTTGAATAAATAAAATATCCTCCGACAATCGAGACGAGGGGAAGAATGATGATAAGAATAGGATATATCGTTTCAAAACTTTTTCCGAGTAAAAGAGCAAGAAGTATGAATGGGATAAAAAACAGCAGAGCCATTATTATGATATTTACTACCGTTGCAGCAAGAAGAAATAAAACATAATTAAGTTTTTTGTTCATCCGGTACTCCTTTTTTTCTTGAATTCAGTTCTGTCATAATCATTGAAATAATGAGAACACAAATGCCGACAACAATTGTAGAATCAGCAACATTAAAGGTCGGCCACCGTTCAAGCCCGAAAATCCCGAAGAATTTAACATCGATAAAATCAACAACACCCATCGGACGGATTAATCTGTCGATAATGTTCCCGATTCCTCCCCCTACGATTGCACAGAGAGTCCATCGCTGGAGAGATTTCAGATCCTTTGCCCTGAGAATAAAAACAATAAGAAAAACAATAACAGCCAGGGGAAGAATAAGGAAGAGAATCTGTTTTACTTCCTGGGGAAAAGCCTTTCCCAATCCGAATGCAATTGCCGTATTTCTTACATGCCTTAAAACAATAAAATCCCCTAAAACCCGTATTGATTTATAGACCGGCATAAAAATGACAATGAGGAGCTTTGTCAGCTGGTCAAGCAGAATAATCCCAAGCGTCATACTGAATGGAATCAGCTTTGGTATGATACTCTCCTTTTTCTTTATTTCTGTTCTGTCACTCACCTTTATTTTCTCTCCTTTCCGGTTTATATATATCACCCATTCCGGCTTTATCAACGATTTTATCTTTCCTGATTGTCACCATAATCATAAACCGGTTGGTATATCAAGCAGTATTATATCAAGCCCCGCCAACCCGGGAGTCAGTGATTGCGAGACAGATAGTTCTTTGAGTTTTTCTGAAACCTGTTGTATGCCCCAGACCTCTGTTGCATAATGGCCTGCAAAAAGAACATTTAGACCGCCTTCAAGACATTCATGGTATATTTCATGGGATGCGTCCCCTGTAATAAAGAGATCCAGCTCTTCATCAATTGCCTGTAAGCCGGACTTCGGATCCCCGCCGGATACAATACCAATTGTCTTTATCTTTTTTGGACCAAAAGGGAGTACACCCAGGCAACTCTCTTTTTTACTCAAAAGCCTGTCTCTTATTTCATCAAGTGATGCCGGTTCCGGTAAAACACCTTTGAACCCGATTTTTATTCCTTTGTAATTTCCAAAGGGTTCAACCCCTGTAAGACCCAATCTCTTTGCAATACCGATATTATTACCCAATTCCGGGTGCATGTCCAGGGGAAGGTGTACTGCGTAAAGAGCAAGGTCATGTTCAGCAAGAAACTTCATCCGGTTATAGAGGTTCCTGACTATTCTTTCCTGCTTGCTCCACAAAAGGCCATGATGAACAAAAAGCAGATCTGCACCCTGCTCGGTTGCCCTCCTGAAGCTTTCGATTGATGCATCAACTGTAAAAGCAACTGTCCTGATTTCTTTCTTAAGATCCCCCACCTGGACACCATTAAGGGAAGAGTCTTTCCCTTCAAGGTCATCAATTGCCAGGATATCTCTCATAAACCGGTCAAAATTCTCGAGCCGCATGCTCCTATTATATTTTTTTCCCTGTTTTAATCAAGCCCGCATGAGAGTTTAAATGAGAAAAAAGTGAAAGAAGATACAAAAACCTGTATATCAGAAATTTTATCCACTTGAAGTCAGGGTTTGAAATTGGTATACTATAATAATTCTTGACCATATATTATTTTGACTTAAAATCTTGTTAAAATAACAAGATTTTAAGCAAAATAACAAAATGCTGGCCGCAAGGTTAATGAGATCAGCATAATTAAAAGAATCTGGATAACCTGATAATTGGGTTGTGGGCGTAGCCAATGTTATGAATAAAGGATAATGAAATGGCAGATACAATAAGAATTGATGAACAAAATATACTTACTCCATCTGAAATCATAAAAGGAGCAGAAAAAGCAGGAACACCTTGTTATCTTTATGATGAAGCGGTCATTTGTAATAAATGCAGGGAATTACTCTCCATGCCGAATGCATTCGGGATAAATGTCCATTATGCAATGAAAGCGAACTCATCCGGAGCACTCCTGCAATTAATACATGCACAGGGATTGGGAATAGATGCCAGTTCCCTTAATGAAGTACGCCGCGCTCATCTGGCAGGAATACCTTATAACCGGATTGTACTCACAACCCAGGAAGTTCCGGTCCTATCGGACAGGGAAGAACTTGAAGACATGATACTCAAGGGGCTTTCGTATAATGCCTGTTCAATAAGACAATTGCAGCTTATTGCCGATTTTGCCGGAAAGAATGCCATTCCCTTGTCAATAAGAGTCCACCCGGGTGTTGGCTCCGGTGAATCCATAACAAGAAATACCGGGGATAAATATTCCTGTTTTGGTATCCATTTAAGCGATCTCCCGGATGCATTGGCCTTTGCCCGTCAAAAAAAAGTACAGATTGATATGGTGCATGTCCATATCGGTTCGGGAGGAGATCCGAAAAAATGGCAGGAAAACATAGACCGGGAAATGAAATTTGTCGAGGACTATTTCCCGGATGCAACAAAGGTTAATTTTGGCGGCGGCTTAAAACAGGGGAGAATGCCGGATGAAGTATCGGCAAATATAAAAGAATTGGGGATGTATGCAAAAAAAAGAATAGAAGAGTTTTATCAACGTACTCACAGGAAATTGATCCTGGAAATTGAACCGGGGACCTATGTCATTGCCAGTGCCGGATTTCTCATTACCCGTGTTATAGACAAAAAACAGACAGGTAAAGACGGATTTCAATTTATCATTACCGATGGCGGTATGGAAGTAAATGCCAGGCCTCTTCTCTATGGCTCCCGGCATCCGTTCTATCTTATATCAAAAAACGGGGAGCTTCTTTCAAGCGAGTATGACCTTTCACGCTTTAACCAGGCAAACGATCTCCATGTCATTGCCGGCCGCTGTTGTGAAAGCGGTGACAGCCAGTGCCTGGACGAACATGGGCATATCGTTCCCCGGTTAATGGCAGATCCGGAAATCGGGGATTATGCAGTAATCGGGAGCTGCGGGGCATATTGTGCTTCCATGTCCCCATTTAATTATAATTCTCATACCCAGGCACCTGAAATCCTTTTACGTACCTCTGGCGAGATGGAATTGATACGTAAAAAACAAACACTGAAACAGATTGTCGAAAATGAGATATTACCAGGAGAAAGTATATGACAATACAGGAAATAGCAGGCGATTACCCGGTACTGAAAATGCACGGATGCGGTAATGATTTTATCGTTCTTCCCGATTTTAATGAAAAAATAATACCTGGACAGGTAAGAGCTTTATGTTCGCGTCACTTTGGCGTTGGTGCCGATGGGTTGATTACTATCGTCAATTCCAGAATAGACAGGGTTCCCTGGCGTATGAAATTTTTTAATCCCGATGGGTCAATTGCAGAAATGTGCGGCAATGGCATCCGTTGTTTTGTAAAATATCTTTTTGACCATGGACTGATTTCAGAAACAGGTGCCGTCCCGGTTGATACGGATGCAGGGATCATTACCCCTGAAATAATAAAAAATGCGGACAGGGAAGCCCTGGTACGCGTCAACATGGGAATTCCCGGATTGTACAATCAATCACAGGTAACGCTTTCACCCGGGGAACGGGGAATCGTGCAGGGGAATGCATCCGGACATGATTTTACCTTTGTCAGTATGGGAAATCCGCATGCAGTAATCTTTTCCGGCCAGCCGGAAAAGGATGTTATTCAATCCGGGCCGTTGATAGAAAATAATAAAGCACTCTTTCCTCAGAAAACAAATGTCGAATTTGTAA
This sequence comes from Spirochaetales bacterium, assembly GCA_016935735.1. GTDB lineage: Bacteria > Spirochaetota > Spirochaetia > SZUA-6 > JAFGRV01 > JAFGRV01. Next base: position 6,718 of record JAFGQK010000047.1, read on the forward strand.
AGGTGATAAGTGCAGAGAGACTCCAGATGCATGTGTGGGAAAGAGGAGCGGGTGTCACCCTCGCGTGCGGGACCGGGGCGTGTGCCGGTTTTGTTGCAGCAGTATTAAATGGTCACAGCCGTTCATCTGCAACAGTTCAGCTTCCCGGTGGGAATCTTATGATTTCATGGGAGGGTCCCGGTGAACCTGTATTTATGACAGGGAATGCAACCAATGTGTTTGAAATCGAATCATCAAGCCTGGACCGGTATTTATCAGGGCAGAAGAATTAAGAAATATCATTACCGGGATCAAACCGGACTCTAAATCCACCCTGGAGGGTACCCGGGAGCGGGATCATCTCCTGCTTGTTAACAATCACTTCAAAACGGTCTCCCAGTTCCTTTTTACCTGCAACTTCACATTCTTTCACTTTTGTATAAAAGGTTTTCCTGGCAGAATCAGACATACTCTTTCTGGTAATCAGTATATGATACCCGCCCCTGGTTTCAATAACATAATACTCGGACTGGCCTTTCAGCGTTGTGTTTATGAATTCTTTAACATACTTATTTCCTGCATTCTTATCCACAGTATCAAAATCAAGATCGATAAAGTATTTGTTTCTTGAGTTATTTGACTGTACATCTGTCATTATATGGGAATCGAGTAATTTCATTTTTTCCCATATTTCTTCCTTTTTATCTGTTCCGGAAAGTTCGAAAAGATAGTCAAGATATCGTCCTATAAAGTGTTTTACCGCTTTCATGATGCTTTTTGGATTAATGGTGAAATAAAGGACAAAGCATTCAGGGGGAAGGGGATTGCAGCGGGTATCCGTATATCCGCCTGTTTGTATATGAAACCGTTTTAATACCCGCATCATTCTTTCTATTTCTGAATACCTGACAATCTTTCTTTCTACAACACTTGTATCTTTTAAATCATATTTCTTTTTTTCTTCATCAGCCAGGTATTTATCCCTTGCACAGAGAATAAACATCCAGACATCATCCTTTTCCAGGGGCGGGAGAATTTGCAAAAAACGGACCAGGGTATCCTTATCTGCAATAAAATTATAATAAGTATCCATAATCAGTCTTCTATCCTCGTTTTACCCATATCAATCCTGATTATTGCTCAGTAAATTTTCCATTGTGCATTTATTCCTGTATAATGAAAGACAAAGTTATCCCCTTCTGCATTGTACTGGTTTTCAACTATCCTTATCCTGTACCATGCAGAAAGGGTGAGATTCTTTATGATTACCCAATTCCCCGAAAGGGTGATATCATTTGTCCACTGGACAGTACCTGTTGGTGCATGGGATTCAGGATATTCGCCTGCATGGGTATAATCATTATCCTCGCCCCATCCGTAGAGATCGATTTCCCCCATACCATTCATGTTCCAGTGAAGTATTGCCTCCCATTTGCCCGGTAAGCCGTATGAAAGACAGAGATGAACATCGATAACATCCGGCCCCAGGTAAAATCCCAGGGGATAATCCACCCAGAACCTGCCGACCGATGGTTCAGCAGAAATAATACGGGAGGTAAACTTCCGCAGGTTATAAAACTTGCCGTATACCCAGGGATCAACATAACTCACCTCGCCATCCAGTCTGAATCTTCCCGGGCCCGTGTTAAAAAATGGGGTGGAAAGTAAAGTGAAGCCGCCCTGGTACGCTGCTGCCCCGGGATTGGATGTTTCACCCACTTCATCTCCCAGGGGCACATCATAAAAAAAGTAATCAATATAAAGTTTTATTCCTTTATAAGGGACTATTGTTGCAGAAAGGGAGATCGGTACACTGTATGTCCCTTCCTGATAGTTATTGTGAAATATCATAAGGGGATTAAAGTCATAAATTTCAAGCGGCCTTCCTCCCACAAGATTAAGCTGGGAAATCCGTACAGAAAGCCATGACAGGGGTGTAAGGATAAGGTTGGCCATGACAAGGTGTTTCAGCCGTTCGGTATAGGTTTTCCCGTTATAATGTGTATTACTTTCAGGGTTGGTATCATTTTCATACATATCATCAAGATAGTCGCTCTCATTCTGTGATATTGTCGGATTAAGGCTTATGACATAACAGGAAAGGGAAACCCATTTATGAAAATACCTGAACTTGATATAATCAAAATAGGGCATATACCGGGTAAGAGTGAGGGTACTCCATTTCCCGGGACCCAGGTGAAGCTTTCCCCGGCCGAGCCTGGCTTCTACCGGGGGATTGTAATACGTCATAATACCACGCCCTGGAAAATTAAGATCAAAATAGAGGAGGCTGGAGGGCAGATTGGTTATATGGTAATCATTTAAAAGCTGCGAGTTTGATGCACGGAGTTCCGGCTGTAAAAGGAAAGACCATCCCCCGAATTGTGTAATGAATCCCAATGTAAGTATTGACGGTATTTCATTGATATCATAGAGGGATCGAAAGTCAAGGATCTTTTTATCCGGCCCTGTTTCGTCACCCTCCAGGTCATAGGTCTGGATAAAATGTTCGCGGTCCGTTTCACTATTAAACCCTGCTTGGAACCCTGATTCAAGAATCGGGGAGAAAAAAGGGAAAGGCAGTGCAAGGTTTTCTATGATAGCGTTTACCTTTTCTGACAGTACTGTGCTTTGATTTCCTGATTTCAGACCATTGAGCTGCCGGATAAGTTCGTCTGCAATACAAGGCTTTTCTTCCAGGGGCGGGACGATTCCTTCATACAGAAAAAGCTCCTCTGCCTGTGTATACCAGGGACTTTCTATAGGTACTATCAAGGATTCTTCAGAAAAGACTGAAAATGATGCCAGAAATAGTAATAAAATGAACAGGAAAACACCTTTTTTCATAATCGCCTCCGGATTATGCAATTGTAAAGAGAGAAAGAGGGAAAGTCAATGGATTTACAATTTTATAGTAATTCCTCATAGGGGAAAAAAATAGAACCACAGATAGCCCCGAATGGGCCATGGAATATAAGAACAACGGATTAAATAGATATACGCGGATAAAGGCATTATTCTATGAAAATATTATTTTAGAAAAATTCTTAAGAATTAAAAAACAGTATTGTAATTTTCAGAAAGATGTATATAATAAAAATAAGTATTTCTAACGTAAATGGTTTTCAAACCATGTTCACGTTGGGAAATATTGTATTTGGGACTTACTTGCTTTATCGCAAGAAACGTACACAACAGGGTGAATCGACCATGC
>JAFGQK010000392.1 GCA_016935735.1 Spirochaetales bacterium
CCTTGCTACAGCCAATTTTGATTCTGTACCGATTGTTCTTCTCACCGGGCAGGTAATACGCCCGATGATCGGCAACGATGCTTTTCAGGAAGCAGATATGGTGGGTATTTCCAGGCCGGTTTCAAAGCATAATTACCTGGTGAATGACAGGGCCCATCTGGGACAGATTATAAAAGAGGCATTTTATATTGCTAATTCAGGAAGACCCGGACCGGTAGTCGTGGACCTTCCGAAAGATGTTCTTATTGAAGCCATGGATGATGGATACCCGGAAACGGTGAATATAAGAGGGTATAATCCTGTTACCGTGGGTCATGCAGGCCAGATAAGGAAAGTTGCAGTTGCAATAAAGCACGCTGAAAAACCCATTTTTTATGTGGGTGGTGGAATGCATATTTCCGGCGCATCTGATATTTTCAGGAAAATAATGGAAAAAACCAAAATACCGACAATAACTTCTCTTATGGGAATTGGAACGATTCCTTCAGATCATCCACTCTTTCTCGGTATGATTGGCATGCATGGAACCTATGCCTCCAATATGGCCGCAACGGAATGCGATCTTATAATCGGGCTCGGGACACGGTTTGATGACAGGGTTACCGGTAAACTGGATACCTTTGCCCCTCATGCAGAAATTATCCATATTGATATCGATCCTGCTGCAATTGCGCGTAATGTACCGGTAAAAATACCAATTGTAGGAGATGCCAGACAGATACTTGAAGAGTTGTATCCGCTTCTTGAAACTCCTGCTATTGATAAATGGAGAAAAAGAACAATTGCATGGAAGGAAGAACATCCGCTCCCGGAAGGTGAGCCGGGTGAGTTCCTTGTCCCGCAGCAGGTGGTAAAGGCGATCAGCGAGGTATTCCCGGATGCAATCGTTTCCACGGAGGTCGGGCAGAACCAGATGTTTGGTGCCCTTTATTATAACTATACAAAGCCGAGAACCCTGCTTACCTCGGGCGGTCTCGGTACAATGGGATATGGTTTTCCGGCGGCAATTGGTGCTCAATTAGGCAACAGGAATAAAACAGTAATCGACATTGCAGGAGATGGGTCTATACAGATGAATATTCAGGAACTTGGGACCGCTGTCCAGGAGGGGCTCCCGATTATCGTTGCAATCCTGAACAATGGCTATCTTGGCATGGTGAGACAGTGGCAGCAGATTTTCAATAAGTCACGGTATTCATCAACCTGTCTTATGAGAAAACCGGATTGCCCTAAGGATTGCGGGGGAAAAGCCGGGAGCTGGTGTCATCGTTACCCGGTGGATTTTGTGAAACTGGCAGAAGCATATGGTGCTATCGGTATGAGAGTGGAGAAATGGGAAGATGTAAAACCCGCACTTGTGGAAGCCGGAAAATCGAAAAATGTCCCTGTATTTATTGATTTTATTATTCAAAGGGAGGCAAATATCTTTCCCATGGTTCCTCCCGGTGCTGCAATTAGTGAAATGCTTTTAACAGAAGGAGAGTGGTAAACATGGTTCATACATTTTCATTACTGGTTGAAAATCACCAGGGAGTACTCGCAAGGATTGCAGGATTATTTTCCGGAAGGGGATATAACCTTGAAAGTCTTACTGTCGGGATAACCACAGACCCGACAATATCCAGGGTAACACTTGTCTGTATCGGGGATGATGCAATAATGGAGCAGATCAAAAAGCAGCTTAACCGTATTATTGATATTATTAAAGTGGTGGATTTAACCTATTGCTCTACGGTGAACCGGGAACTTGCACTTGTAAAGATAAATGCAAAGCCGAATCAGAGAGGGGAACTTTTCCAGGTAGCGGATGTTTTCCGGGCAAAAGTGATGGATGTAGGCCAGAACACAATGGTTTTGGAGATTACCGGGGACAGCAGTAAAATAGATGATTTTATCGCCCTCCTTACTCCTTATAACATCCTTGAAATCGCCCGGAGTGGCCTTGTTTCCATGGAAAGAGGGAAAAAGCTTAAAAAGGAAAAGTAAAATTACTTGATTTTTTTGCGTCTCTTAGTATAAAATTACTCGAATGATTAAAATAAAACAAGAAGGAGGGAGAGGACATATGTATTTCAGAAAAGGAGTCCTTTATTCAATACTTATTGTATTTTTTTTATACATATCCGGATGCAGCGAGAAAAAAACAGTTGAAATTCCTGCTTTAATTGTTATTGAAAAAATCCCTGAAAGAGTAAATAAGAGTCTATTTGAAAGATATATCCTGGGACAAAAGGACGATAAGGATAATGTTCTTTTAAAGGAAGCATACACCCTTGATGAAGAAAGCGGTGACTATATAGCAGACCTGAAAGCAGAAAAAATAAATGAGGTCCTGGGCATTTTCAGAAAAATTAATTACGCCCCGCTGTTTTCAGAGCCCAAAACAGAAAATCTTGTTACCACTATTCCTGAATGGACGGAAATTACCTGCATTACACCGGTGGATAACCCTAAATCCGTAAAAGCCTTGAATGCCTCCGGGAAAGAACAGACATATGACTGGTACAGGATCAGGGCAGGTGCGAAAGATGGCTGGATTCTCTCGGATTATCTTCTGTTTAAATCATTTAAAGAAACGGAAGCGATTGTCATCGACAGCTTCAGAATATACTCTATTCCCGATTGTAAAGTAACCAAAATTGAAGGTTCATGTGCCAGGGGATCGACAATAACCCTTACCGGATATGAATACCAGGAAAGAAATTGCGGTTCAAGTACGAAATCACGTTATTCCATGAAAACATACAGCGAATCGGGCTGGGGATTTGAGCCCAATATTCTTACTGATGCACATATTGGCGTTATTCTGGCAGAAACAGTTACCCTGTACAATGCACCGGATGATATGAAACAAAATGTTGTTGAAAACCTGGTTTATAGAAAGATGGATTTTGTCCCTGTTCTGGACAGGCTGGAAAACAAATGGTATAAGGTGATTTATTATGACAAAAATAGTCCATACTATATTAAAAACGGAGATGAAGTAATATCTTCAAAAAAGGATGATATCGCTTTTGCAAGCTATATATGGGAATATTATCTTCCGGCAGAAGAAATTATTAAATCGGTTCTGGAGGCACAAAGCAAAGACCCTGTCCAGGGAATTGCCCGGATAACCGAGAAACAGGATAAACTCAATACACTTAATAGCATATCTGAAGAAATAGAGAAATATCAGAACGAATACCCGGATTCAATATTTGCAGGGATTGGCCCTTACTCATTAAGGGAATTCATTCAGAATCTGGTAATCGCAAAAGATGCCCTGGAGAATAGCCTTACTGTTAAAGATAAAGCCGAAGATGAAAATGATGAAAGTGACGCGGCAGAAGGGGAACCCGGAGTAGATGATGAGTTCGGTGGGTAATCGGCAGTAACTGAATCAATGGCAGCAGGGACGGATTGAAAAGTTCGGTTTATCTTTCCAATTTCAACCAGGGGAAGAACGAAAGTATAAACAGGACAGCAAGACATGCAAGAAGAAACCGGGAATACTCAGAAATTACCCTCCTGTCACCCTTTTCCCACCAGTTGATATCAAACTCCTTGAGTATTTTATACATCCACGGTAATTCCTTTTCATAGGGGAAGTATTCGGTAAATGGTACAAGGTGTATTTTATTGTCCAGGAATTTCGATTTTCCACAATAAAGAGATGAGAGGGTAAAGTGGTGGCAGAGCCACCCCCTCCCCGTTGTCGCAATAGGATCGATTCCCTCTATTTACCACGATGCGGCTTTCCCGCATGGGCGGCCCCAGCAAGATTACCCCGAAGTAGGAGTAGTCCCGTGCCTACCGAGTGCGTAATACTACCATTTCAGCTTAGCCTTATAGGTAGCACTTACTCCATGATAACCATGAAGGACACCGTGAATCCTCGTTGGTCAACTGTTGCACCATTTTCCCCAGGTGAAACCACCAAC
>JAFGQK010000393.1 GCA_016935735.1 Spirochaetales bacterium
CTTCTTCTTCATTCAGTGTTTTCCGTGTATTCAGTGGTTCTATTTTTTATGTCAAGTAGTTTTGCCTGTTTTCGAATTCCCCCCCTAAATTTTTCTTGACTTTTTTCGTTTAATATTGCTAAATAGGCTTGCACCGCAGATTTATAGATAAAATTTATAAACCGGTCCTGAAGAAGATTCAGGGAATTCTTACTGTTTTTAAGAATGAACAAAAAACCAGGGAGGTAATAATATGGCTACAGATTTTGATAAAGCACTGGAAATAGGCAGGCCACCCAATATCGTTAAGCGATTTCCAAATTCAAAGGCTTTAATTGTAAGCGGTAAGGTAATAGACAGGGCATTAATGGCAAAAGGCAAGGCAATGACAATCGCTGCCAATGCCAGAAATTACTTTGTTATACGCGGGGTACTTAAGGCTGCGCAGAGGGCAAATGCGGCTATCATTATAGAGATTGCCAAATCCGAAGGCGGTACCGCGGCATATTGTGCAGTAAACCTCTGGAATATGGCAACTCTTGTCGATTCTGCGATGAATGAATTGAATATAACAGTTCCCGTTGCAATCCATGCAGATCATTACGGCATTAAAGGGAAGAAGGATATTGATGTTGCAACAATCGAGATCCCGAGTATGTTCGACGCGGGCATCACTTCTATTGCGATCGATGCTTCGCATCTTCCCGATGAAGAAAACCTCCTTGCAAATATCGAGCTTAACCCCCTTATCCCTAAATGGGCAGGTCTGGAAACAGAGGTAGGGGAAATAAAGGGTAAAGAGGGATTATCCACCAGTGAAGAGGCTTTATTCCTTATTCAGGGTTTGAACGCACATAATATTTTCCCGGACTGGATTGCATTGAATAATGGGACTACCCATGGTATCGAGGCAAGTGATGCAGGGATACAGGTCGAACTTACCGCAGAGATTCACAATGCATTGAGTAAGTACAACATCTCCGGTGCACAGCACGGCACCTCGGGGAACAACTCTGACCGTCTAAGAAGGATTGCCGGGGAAACCAGGACAACAAAAGCGAATGTGGCAACGGCACTGCAAATGCTTTCATGGGGTCTTGAGGTAAACGATTATGGCAATGCCAGGATGGATGAAAACGGCGGATTTGTTAAAGTAAAAAACCAGGGCATGACCGAAGAAATGTGGGCAGAGATGGTGGAATATGCAAAAGCCAAAGGATGGAAAGCAGGGGATTATAAGAAACTGAATCTTCCTTTTGAAAATAAATTGATGAGTCAACCAGGGGAAGTGCGTGAAAGAATGGCAAAACGAGTCGAGGATTTTACCTACAACCTGTTGACAAAGGTTTTTAATGCAGGGGATACAGCCCCGCTCGCAATCCAGGCTATTTTGAAATCCGGTTCACACAACCCGGGATCAAAAGCAACGAGAATCGAGAATCCGGGTGATTGGACAGAAAGCAAGATCAAGGAAAAGGCAAAAGCGATTCATTCAGACAAGGGACCAAAAGGCAATTTTGACGATTGATTAAACTGGAATACATTGTACATTGAGTTTGAATACTGGGGTTGTCTAAAAAGTCAAATTTTTTTGAAATTGATCCATATATAGTGGTGTTTATAAATGTTTTCCTCTTAAAACACCACTATTTTTAAACAAAAAAAGACTTTTTGGACAGTCCCCACGATAATAATTTACAAGGTACCATTTCATGTTTTATACAAGTGGACTTCAAGTATGTTGAAGTCCACTTCTTTTTTGAAGGTGCAACCTGAAATTTTAGAATTTAAAAAATTTATTTTTACCCTGAAACCTGATCCAGTTTTATGAGTATACCATCAATGTAAATAATAGTCCTTTATAAATTTTTTTAAAGGATGAATACATTACAAACTAGTTAAAATAAAAGGAGTATAAATGATGAAAAAAGTAGTATGTATCTTTTTAATCATTCTGGTAACTGCTTCGTTTTCACTTTTTGCCCAGTCCGGTAATGCAAATGGCGATACAACGCAGGATCGGGATCAGATACAGGAACAAAAAAAGGATTGTGAAGCTGCCCAGGACCAGACCCGTGACCAGGATCAAACGCGGGATCGCGACCAGGACCAGAAAAAGGATGGTACCCGCGGTGATGTAGCCTGTGATCCTGCAAAAGATCAAAGTCAGGACCAGACCCGTGACCAGGATCAAACGCGGGATCGTGATCAGGACCAGGACCAGAAACCGGTTTAACAGCTTAAGTACAAAATGTTTGCTTTTTTATAGAGAGTATTTTTTTGTATGATATCAAGACTATTGTTGGTTGAAAAGAAGGTTCCCGGGAAAAGGGAACCTTCTTTTCACATTCTTTATTTTACCGTAAAAGAAACACTTGCCACTTCTTTACCAGAGTCCGGATCACTCATCCTCAGATCATATTCCCCTTTAAAGTGAGGTGCCAAAAACATAATAGTGCCGGAAGTGTGACCTGCGAGAAAATCAAAATCAATATCATTATTATCATTTTTCTGGTTGTTTCCGTGGGGAACCAAAGAAGGGATAATACCGATCCAGGCATTATCCGCAATATCCGGAGAAGCGGAATATGAAACCGGCATTTCTTCATCTGGTGAGAAAGTGGATTTATTCAATTTTATTGCCGGGCTTGCAGAATCATCTTTCTGTTTGTGGGTTTCAGAAATAGTCGTATCATCTGTCATTGATATGTCTGCTGTGGAAGAAGAAGTTTGCTTTTCTCCTCTATCTGTTTCCGTATCATCCAGGATAACCGTTTTTTCTGCATCAGCGGTATTTTCGTTTTTATTATCCCGGGTATTCGTTTTATGACCGCAGTTCATTGAAAAAATTATTATCGACATGATAAATAAAAGGTAAAATACTTTTTTCAAAAAGAACCTCCCTCTTTATATATTTGAATTCTATAAATATAAATTTCTTTTTCAAGTAATAAAATTGAAAATCCATTTTTATTTTATTAAAATAAAATATACAGGCCAATTGCAAATATGGTGGCTTTTGCATAGACCTTTAAAAAGTAATTATCAATAAGGAGAGAGGGATGAAATATATTATGTTAATAATTCTCCCGGTACTTATCTGTATGTCTGTTTGTGCAGAGGATGAGGCCGTTTATGAAACAATTGTTATTTATGCAACAAAGGATGTGATGCTCCGCTCCGGCAGGCCGGATGTGAATTTTAATGGGAAAACCGAAGCCCTGCGGGGGTATGGATATGGAATAAAAAAAGCAATCAAAGGGGGAAAAATCACCTACCCGGTACTTGTCCTTGAAGAGAATAAAACCTATATAGCCCCTCACAATTCGTTATTAATAGGCGGATTTAATTATTCTAAACTGATTCAAAAAGTCGGGGATCCAATACCCAGGCCCATGGTAACAGTTATAGAGAAAGTAGTACTCCGGTTATTTGTAAATTACAGTCCTCATACACTTAACAAAATGGGAGTATCTGTCTGCAGATGCTTAACATACTGGGACGAAAAAAAAATGACATATAATACTATATATAAAACAATAGATGCAGATTATTTTGGGGCTGACACTGCCCGGAGAACACATTTCAAAGAAAATATGGTCTCCTGTATGGATGGGAATACTATGAGTATTAAATCAAATAAAAACTGGAAGTCTAATGAAATTCCTGCTGCAAATGCACCCGGTTTTGTTGAATTTGATATAACACGGTTATTTACGGATGGGATAGATATCGGTGTCCATGATCTGGGTGACGGATTTCTTATTCACATTTCTGATATTGAATATGCTACCTATACCCTGAAAGACAAAAATGGGGAAAGTATTTCTACGGGGGATATCGAGGTTGCATGTACCGAATGGCTCACATGGGACGGGACAGTCCCAAAGGATTTTACCGGGAAATGGCAGACAGTAAATAATAAGGCAAAAGGGAAAAAGGAATATATTCCCCAGCTTATAATAAAATTAAAGAGCTGGCCGAATCCGGTATATGATGATTATCTTAAAGCCCTGGAAGAACAAAACAATGAACAGGATGCCTCGGAATTAGAACGGCCACCGGGAGAAATTTAAATGCCTGGTGCATCGATTCAATCGGAAAACAGTGTAAAAACCGCTGTGATCGCAAGAAAGGTGTTTTTTATTATTCTTGACATATTACACTATATATATTATAGTCTATTTTGTAAATTAAATTTTTTATATTAAAACAATAGAGGAGGAAAAGTAATGAATGCCGGTGTCAACATCGTGTATCCAATTAAGGGAAAATCTTTTCCGGTAATTGATCCTGCAGTAACTAAATTAAAATCAGCTTATATTACTGCAAGTTTCAGTACAACCTGCGATGGCGGTGGTCATAAAGTTGAGTGGGGATTTGACAATACTTCCCTGGGAAGCGGGCAGTTTTATGACCAGATGAGTGTCCAATTGGTCTGGAAATTACCAGAAGGAAAACACACTTTCTGGGTAAAGACCGGCAGATGCGGCAAAGAAGAAGTACCGTTTATTGTTGGTTAATGTAACTGTATAAAAACGACTGGTTCCCTGGATTAAAGGAAAAAAAGCAAATGGTGAAGAGGGTTTCATTTCACCTGGAATTGCCGGTAGGAGGATAGGGGTGGGAATTCGATATCGGGCAAGCCCTATTGACAAAGAAAAATAAGTAACCACCAGCGTCAATAATTGCATGAGTTCGTGGGTTTCTTCCTTTATCATTCATGTTTTTAATTATATCGAGATTACACAGATTTAATCAATCGGTGGAATCGGTGGAATCTGTGGTTCCAAAAACCCGATTATAAACTTCCACCCGAGGATATTGATAAAAAGACAAGGACAGTTTATATTTGTATTCAGGAGGTCATATGGGAAAAATACTTCTTGACATTCCCCAATTTCCAGACAGCTTTATTGAAGCAGACAACCTGGATGAAGCAATTGTAAAATTAAAAAAATTGCAAAACAGAATAAATAAAGAATCTTTGAATAGGTTAAAAAGATTTAAAGGACTGCTTAAGGATTCTACAAGTTTTCCTGAGGAAGATTGGTACCGGCAATGATGATTTTTTTAGACACTTCGGTACTTATTGAAGTTTATCCAGCACTCCTGGATGAACTGGATAAATAAAAATGTCCGTTCTCCCATTACCGGGACTTCTTTACCCCAGCCCGCCTGCAATTATCATAAACAGGGCACCTGGAACAGAATGGGCTTACCGGTGTGCATACACCCTGTCCGAATCGTACAAGGAGTTCATTAATCTCGATCCAGTATTTTTCCGGGAGTATCTTCATCAAAGCCAGTTCTGTCTGCTCCGGTGTCTGTGTTGCCACCCAGCCAATCCTGTTGGATACCCTGTGTACATGGGTGTCCACACAGATCGCCGGAATTCCAAACCCGAGATTCAGAACGAGGTTTGCCGTCTTCCGTCCGACACCAGGCAGGGAAAGAAGTGCAGCCTGGTCATTGGGGATTCTTGAATCGTATTGGTCGATTAAAATACGTGCGATCTGTTTTAAATGCTTTGCCTTGTTTTTATAAAAACCCGCGGGATAGATCAGGGTGAGGATCTCTTTCTCTGTTAAGCCGGCAAGCGTTTGAAGATCCGGTGCTTTTGTAAAAAGCCTTTCCGCCGCTTTAAGGGTAACCTCGTCTTTTGTCCGGAGTGAAATGACCGTAGAGACAAGTATCCTGTAAGGCGACGGATGCTCAACAGCGACCCGGGATACGGAAGGAAGGGTCCTCTTTTGAACAGCCTTTCTTAAGGTATGTATAAGCGGACCCCAGGTATCCTTCTTTTTCATCTATAACCATTCCCGATTTTTCTTATATCGCTTTTTCCATTACCCTGTTCAGTCGTTTTACAAACTCACCGACATTTTTCAGTTTCACCCCTTCTATAAGGATCGCCTGTTCCAGGAGCAGCCTGCTCACATCTTCTATTGCAGCATCATCGTTTATTTCTATGAGTTTTTTGATGATTTCGTGTTCAGGGTTAATTTCAAGAATCGGTTTGATATCTGACATATTATCCTGACCCATTGCTTTCATTAAATGCTGGAACTGGATTGTCGGGTCTTTTTCATCCGCAACAACACAGGATGGTGAATCGCTTAACCTGGAGCTTACGATTACGTCCTTTACCTCATCTTTCAGAATTTTTTTCATCTTCTTTACCAGGGGGCTCAACTCCTTTTTCTTTTCCTTATCCTTTTCCGTTTCAAGTTCTTTTGCAGCATCGGCCCTGTTTACGGATTTGAATTCAATATCTTTGTATTTACCAACAGTAGGAATAATGAGTTCGTCTATCTCATCATCCATGATAAGGACTTCAATATCCTTTTTCTTATACACCTCAAGGAGTGGTGAATTACGAAGGTTTTCTTCCTTTTCGCCTGTTATATAATAGATCAATTTTTGTTCCGGCTGCATCCTTTGCTTGTATTCGGCAAGGGTAACGTAATCATCCTCTTTTGTTGATTTGAACATAATCAGTTCGATAATTGTATCCCTGTTTTCAAAATCCTCATACAGACCTTCTTTTATTGGTCTTCTAAACTCATTATAAAATTCCTTGTATTTTTCCTTGTCTGTAGAGAGTTTTCCGATTTCAGAGAGTATCTTTTTTATGGATGCTGAACGGATATTTACCATGACCCTGTTTTTCTGGAGGATTTCCCTGCTTACATTAAGGGGCAGGTCCTCCGAATCAATAACACCCCGGACAAACCGGAGGTAGGTCGGGAGGAGTTCCTTATCATCATCAGTAATAAATACCCGTTTTACATAAAGCTTGACCCCGGGTTTATAGTCGACCCTGTACAGATCGAACGGGGCTTTTTTAGGAAAATAAAACAGGGTTGTATACTGGAGGGCTCCTTCTGCATGGGTATGTACATAATGGAAAGGTTCATCATAATCATGGGAGATTGTTTTATAGAATTCAATATAATCCTTTTCCTTTAATTCATTTTTCGGCTTTTTCCATAATGCAGATGCAGAGTTGATCTGATCGACCTTTTTTTCTCTTTTCTCTTTCTTTTCATCCCCTTTATCTGTTATCTCTTCATAGTGAAGATAAATCGGGAAAGGAATATGGTTTGAATATTTTTTTATAACACTTTCGATCTGCCAGCGGGATGCGTACTCTTTCCCTTCGTCATTTAAGTGCAGGATAACCATGGTGCCGCATTTATCCATTTCCGCAGGTTCAATATCGTATTCCCCTTTACCGTCGCTTGTCCACTTAAAAGCTTTATCCTCCCCTGCTTTCCTGGTTATTACTTCTATTTTATCCGCAACCATAAATGCCGAATAAAAACCAACACCAAACTGCCCGATAAGGCTTGCATCCTTTTTCATATCCCCGGATATTTTTTCAAGAAAACTCCTTGTCCCGGAACTGGCAATTGTCCCAAGGTTCTGGATAAGTTCTTCTTCATTCATCCCGATTCCCGTGTCTGACACTGTCAGGGTTTTGGGGTCATCTTCGGTGAATTCAATGTCAATCCTGAAGGTAAAAGGTATGTTCTTGAAATTTTCATCTGTTAATGTAAGGAATTTAAGTTTATCCAGTGCATCGGATGAATTTGAGATAAGTTCTCTTAAAAATACTTCCTTGTGTGAATAAAGGGAATGAATGATAAGATGCAGTAATTGATTTACTTCGGATTGGAATTTGTGTACTGCCATTGTCAAAACTCCTTTCTGAACTATATATTTCTTATTATGGGAGGTTCTTGCAAAAATACCATATTTACTGCAAGAACCAACCTATACAAAAGTGGA
>JAFGQK010000394.1 GCA_016935735.1 Spirochaetales bacterium
GGAAAATATTTATAAACACCACTATATATGGATCAATTTTTAAAAAATTTGACTTTTTAGACAACCCCGTTTCCTTTTGATAATGAAACATCTCTACTTTCCCTTTGTGTGTACGGATAAAAAAGAAATAATCCTGAAAGGTCCGGACTTCCATTATCTTACTCATGTTCTTCGTTTTAAAAAGGGAACATCATTCAGGGGTATTGATGTAACCGGGCAGCGGTACCTTTTGCAGGTGAAAAGCATTATGAATGATTCGGTACTCCTTGCCGTAGAAATGGGTGAACGCGTTTTGGAAGAATTGCCCCCCATTGTTTTATTCCAGGCTTTCACAAAGGGTAAAGTTATGGACAGGATTATCCGCCAGGCTACGGAAACAGGGGTTTCCCGGATCATTCCCGTAATGACAGACCATACAATTGTGCAGCCCACATCCGGAAA
Organism: Spirochaetales bacterium; assembly: GCA_016935735.1. Classification (GTDB taxonomy): domain Bacteria; phylum Spirochaetota; class Spirochaetia; order SZUA-6; family JAFGRV01; genus JAFGRV01. The sequence continues at coordinate 442 of JAFGQK010000394.1, forward strand.
ATCGATTGAAAACAGATTCCAGCGATGGGGCCGGATTATAAAAGGTGCCCTCCAGCAGAGTGATGGAGCTATCCTCCCCCATGTTTCACCACCCCTGGATATACAGGAAGCAATAAAACTCGCCGGAGGATTGAAACTTTTTTTTCACCAGGAAAAGAAAGAAAACAGGACCCTGCATGAATGTCTTGACCATAACAGCAGTGAAATAGATATTTTTATTGGTCCCGAAGGCGGATTTTCGGATTCCGAGTATAATTTCTTGAAAAAAAGCGGTTTTATACCGATTAATCTAGGGGATACTGTACTCCGTGTTGATACAGCAGCGATATTTGCCCTGGCTGCTATAAAAATACTCTTGCTTGAAAAAGAAAAATGGAGGAAAGTGTGATACAGATCAAGCGAAAAAGTTTCCTTGGCATTCCTGTTGATAGTGCTGATCCTGAATCAGCATATAATGCTATTGAAGGATTTCTTCAGGATGGGAAAAAACACCAGATTGTACTTCTTACTATCGATAAATTATTAAAAGCCCGGGTAGATCCGGAATATAACCGATGTATCCGGGAAGCATCCTTGATTCTTCCGGTCTCATCCGGGATAATCCATGGAGCCCGTTTTCATGACAAAGGTGAGTTATTCCGTTATAATCCATATGAGTTTCTTATAAAACTTTTTATGATCCTGGAAAAATATGAGAAAACAGTCTATTTACTCGGTTCAAGAAAAGAATATCTAATGGAAGCAGAAAAGAACCTTAAGGTTTCCTTTCACGGTCTGAAAATAATTGGCCGTTTTGCAGGTTTTTTTAATAAGGAAATGGAAAGGAAAATAATCCTGACCATAAAAAAATCATCGCCCGCACTTCTTATTGTGGGAAAAGGGGTCCCGGGTAAAGAGAAGTGGATTTACCGTAATAAAAATGAATTCAATCCCGGTATCTGTTTCTGGATCGATAACTTTATAGAAATTTTCTCCGGGACAGAAAAAAATATATCAAAACGGATGTTCCAGTTTGGTCTGGAATCCCTGCCGGGTGTTTTTAAGAAGCCGTGGAAACTGTTTAAGATATTTCCATTTCTCTATTTCAAAATCCTTGTTCTTATTTATAAAATCCTCGGGTATTGAAGGATCACTCGTTTTTCAAACCAAAATAACTCTTCAGATGTTCAAGTACATAGAAAGGTCTTTTCCGGGCGAACTCTCTTACCATTTCAACCTGCCGTTCCCATTCCTCTATTGAAACCTGCCACCTTTCACAATGGGCAGGCATTTCACTCTTTATTGAACCTGCAATCCTTTCGATGATTTCAATCACATGGGCGGATGAAAATGTTGTGTTCAAAAGGTGAATACATTGGTTTATAAATTTTGTTTTGAACTCTTTGTTTTTTAAAAGATTTGTAATAATAAGAGTGGAAAAATACTTTACGTATCCCCTGCCTTCAGGATCCAGGTTCCATCTGAATGCATTTCTTTCTACCACAAAAAGTGACCAATCCGTGTCAAAGAGGATCCAGCGCCATTTTCCCCTGGGTGAACATTCCCGCCAGCAACGGATATTTCCCATGTCCGTATTGGCAAAGTAGATCTGTGCAAGTTCGTAGTTTATGAGGTTATCGATGTCTACTTGAGTTTTAATATACTCATATACTTCCGGGTCCCGGACATCATGAGAGGAAATATATTGTTTTATATTATTATATACAGTGCAGGTACCTGCCATGACATTCCCATTACCCTCAATCAGATCAATAGAAAAAGGATTGGGGATATGGTGGTGATATGCCAGGAAATATTCATCAATCTTATCCCGGAGGTTATACTGTCCCCGGTATTCCCCATTAATGTAGACAACAACCGGCCGTGTTGCCTGGGCATCAACACCAAGTTCCCGTATCAGCGTACTGGTGACCGTGTCCCGGATCCTTGAATAATAACCGTCTTCACCGCCATTGCGGAGCAGGATGGATTTGAAAATCCGGGTATCTTTATCCGGGAAAATTATGTATTTAATTGTTTTCCTGCCATAACGTTTCCGGGTCAGGATATAGAATGGCCTCTGGGGTAAGAGACGGCTGGAATGACCGTAAAGCCGTATCCCTGCGTCAAGGCGGAAGCCGGGCTGCCCGTTATTTTCAAAGAACTCGACATGAACAGGCTGTTCGATCTTTTTTTCTATGTTATCCGGGGCAAGTATACCGGAGCGGGGATCCCATAGATTCTCCGGATCGGTCACAAGGGAGATAACCGGCAGGTCATGTGTTTTATTGAAAAGAAAGGTGCAGGTCGTCACCTTATCCAGGAGGGTTCCCCTGTTCATCCCCCTTGCCCGGACAACGGTAGTCTTTTCTATAAGGAGGGGGGATGTATATGTCCGTGAATTTTCATCCGGCATTGAACCGTCCAGTGTGTAAAGGATTTTATCTGCATTCCCGTTCATTTCCACATACTGTGGTCCGGTAAAATATCCGCCTTTATGGGAAAATCTGACTGTTTCTGTTTGTTCCCAGTACAAAGCCGGTATACCTTGTGGTAAGCCGGATGCCAGTAAAGGTGCTATTCTGTCCAGGGTTTCATTATGCCGGTAATCTTCCCAATCGTTTTTATAACCGGGGGTGGGACCGGGTAAATAAATCCATTCCCCCGGATTTTCCATACTCCTGCCTAAAGAACTATCAGGTTCAAGCCCGTTTATTTCCACACTGTCCAGAATAAATCCATCCGGATTACAGAAAAAAAGCAGGTCAACCCGGGTATTCAGCTTAAAAGATGTATGAAGATAAATGTTTTCTTCTTCATTTATACTGCCGGAGGCAAATACAACCAGGTACTGTCCCGGAAGGATAACGACATCCGGGAATACCCATTTCAGGGGACGAGTCGGATCATCCGACAATCCAAAGTCTTTTAATGAAACGATTTTATCCGATGAATTATACAACTCTATCCAGTCGGGAAATTCACCATTATCATCAATCATGGTCTCTTTGTTGGATGCCATTATTTCATTAAGATAAACACCCGGATTCTCCCGGGCCTTTTTCTGATGACACCCTGGAAAAGAGCAGGAAACAGAGAGAATAATGAGCAGTACAACGATTTTTCCCTGTTTTTCCGTGTAGTAAATCACCCGTTCATCTATCTTTTTATTTCTTCTTCTTTCCCGGGAAAATTAATAGAGTCACGTATTACATAAAGAGGCCTGTTCTTTGATTCATCATAAATCCGGCCGATATACTCCCCGATAATACCAAGAATAATAAGGATAATCCCATTGAATATAAGGGTAATGCTGATACTCGATGCCCAGCCCGGCCATGTCATTTTCAGGATAAGAGCCTGGTAAAGAACAATAACAAGGTAGATGAATCCGCCCAGTGAACAGAGAATACCCAGGGTAGTGGCAATCTTGAGCGGTTTGTATGAGAATGATGTTATACCGTCAAATGCAAAACGGATCATCCGTTTAAGGGGGTATTTCGTTTCTCCTGCAAACCGCTCTTCCCGTATATACTCGACAGCTGTCTGCCTGAATCCTGCCCAGCTTACCAGGCCGCGGACAAACCGGTTCTTTTCCCGTATCAGCTTCATCGTATCACAGACTTTCCTGTCTATAAGCCTGAAATCACCCACATCAACAGGAATCGTGACCGATGTCATACTCTTTAAAAACCGGTAAAAAAGTGCGGCTGTTACTTTCTTAAATATGCTTTCACCTTTTCTTTTTAACCGTTTACCGTAAACCACATCATAGCCCTGTTTCCATTTTTCTATCATCCGGGGGATTATTTCCGGGGGGTCCTGGAGGTCTGCATCAATCACCACGACTGCCTGGCCGGATGCATGGTCCATTCCGGCACTGATAGCGATCTGGTGGCCGAAATTCCGCGAAAAGTTAATAAGCTTTGTTTTTTTATCCTGTTCGCATATACCGGCAGCAATTTCCGGTGTCCTGTCCCTGGATCCGTCATTCACAAAAATAATCTCATATGGTTCAGTTGTTTCATCCATCACCTTTTTTAAACGTTTATAGGATTCGGTTAACACTGCTTCTTCATTATAAGCGGGTACGACAATTGAATACTTTACACTGGTTTCTCTCATTCGTTCTCCTGCAACATCAGGCAAAATACCAGGAATCAAACCATTTCAGGAATGTCTTGATATAGTTTACATCACAGGGCACCCCTGCAATAATCGGGTAAAACATGATAAAAAGCACGAAAGCAAGGAGAAGATATGCATAGATAAAACCATTGGAACAATAGTAAAGGATCTTTTCCTCTATACCCTGCCTGACTTTTATTTTATTTATGAAATTTTCCCGGACATACTTGATAAGGGCAACGGTACAGAGAATGACAAAAGGCACACTGGCAAAATAGTGATATATGAACGTGAGTGTCCTGGGCGAAATAATCCAGAAGGCATAATTGGAAATAAATCCGATGATAATTGCAAAAAGGGCGTCATTCTTAAAACATGTGTCTTTTAAGAATGACAGGATTATTTTACCGGCATGCATGTTTTCCGGCGCTTCATCGATGTTCTTGAAAAACCGTCTGAAAAAACCGAAAATGGACAGGATAAATCCGGGAATGATTAAAAATGACCCGATCCACCATATTGCCGGGTTTCCAAAGGAAAATAAACGCTGGGTCTGGTTCGGCGGAAGGTCCTGGGCGACATGGTACCACATGGGTTTGGTCATAAGCGGCCACTCGTACCATTTGGAGGAGAATGAGTGAGCTTGCTTGGTCTTTGCATGATAATCTATCATCCCATTAATGGTGTCAAGCACCCAGTGGAAGATTGTCGGGTTTCTGGGGCTCTGGCTTATTTCCGGGACAAACCAGAGGGGGACAAATGAGAGAAAGTAAAGAATGCACGGGATAATGATAAAAAAGACAAAGACCGACAATACCAGGGTAATGATAATGTACCGGGGGCATTTATCGACAATTCTTTTCACCCGTTCCCATTCCGCTTTATCCTTTTTCAGGGTTTTTGATGCAAGCCTTGCTTTCATATCACTGTATTCAACTCCCTTCTTCACCAGTGAAACAATACCAAGTACCAGCAGACCTGCAACCGAATAGACTGCTATCCATTTACTCGCACATCCGAGTCCGAAGCATACCCCGGAAAGAAAGAGTGGGATGAGTGTTTTTTTGAAATCCGTGGTAAAGTAACTCATTATATAGTGTTTATACATAAAAAAGTACATGAGTATAATAAAGAATACCCCATAGGAATCGATAGTCGCGATCCTGGTCTGGGTAAAGTGCATAAAATCTACTGACATTAAAAAAGCGGCAAAGAAAGCATATTCGGTTTTCTTAAAAAGGTCTTTTCCAAATGCATACATGATAGGGATCATTAACACCCCGACCAGGGTCCCCAGAAAACGCCATCCAAAGGGAGTCATCCCGAAAATAAGTATCCCCACTGCCATAAGGAGTTTTCCCAGGGGCGGATGGGTGTCTTCATACGGGTCATCCATCACAATGTGCTCCATTGCAGTTCTTGCATGGTACTGCTCATCAAATCCCGGGGACATTCCGGTAAAATGAGAAGGTCTGAAAGCAAAGGTATCCTGCTCATCAAAGAGGTTCCTGATATTCCCTTTGCTTAAAGCATTTACCCCGCTCTGGGAATACACATCCATAACTTTCAAGGGGACTTTTATATCTTCCCCGGTAAAAATAATCTCATTCAACCAGGAATTCGGCTTTTCTACGGTTATTTTTATATACCGTGCCTGGACATTTGTAGATTTATAATACCAGTAATATATCGTGTCCGGTCCCAGGGTTGCAATATGGGTCCAGTTTACTCCATCCTGTGAATAATCCACTTCGTATTTTGCATCCGGGCCGTGCCCCCCGGGCAAGCCCTGGAAATAATAAACTCTTCGAACGTTTTTTATCGAACCAAGATCTGCAACAACATCCTCTCCCCTTGATACGGGTTTCCAGTATGTCTGGGGTGCTTTAAAGGATCCCAAATTCGCAAATGCGACAATTGCATAGATGAGAGTAAGTGAACCGGCTAAAATCCAGTCTTTGGTCGTATACACTGCCCTGCCTGATTTTTCGAGTAATGACTGGGTGAGCTTTGTTTTCGCGGTTTCCTCCTTATCCAGCTTTGGTTTTATAATGAGGATATAGAGAAGCAATCCGCCGGTGCCCAGGAGAATGACTAAAGCGATAATAATAAAAAGGGTACTGGTATCGATCTTGCTTCCTTCCTCCTGCCCTATGCCGTCATCTTTTGAAATGTCATATGCCACCACGCCGGATGCATCGGTGATTTCTTCCAGCCTGAAATCATCAAATGAAGCTTTCCCCACATTATCATTCCCGAATCCGCCCAGACGTATCGCCACTCTCATGGTGGTCTGTTTGGCTCCTGTACGGACATTGTATTCGATGTATTCCCATCTTCCTCCCGTATCCCTGAAATCCTTTGAGGTATCGAGCATATCCGGGTGCATGATAGAGATATTTGCACCCGTTCTGTCCGGGTTACATCCCTGTGCTTTTACCCAGCAGGAGAGCCGGTAATAAGTAAATGGTTTTACCACGACCTGCTGAACAAGCCGTGCATCATTGCTCTGGATATTCTCTATAGTGACATAATAATTTCCTGAATGGGGATTATCGCTTTCGGTGTAATATTTTGTATAACCAGGGGATGTCTGCCAGGCTTCTACATCCCAGTGTACCGGCATATCCCTGTAAAGGTCTTCGAAATCCCCGTTCCGGGCAAGGTTTTCCTCTGCATAAAGAGAAAAACAAAATCCCGTGATAATGAAACATACCAGGCTGACTGTTTTTTTGATCTTCATATTCATTCTCCTATAACACATGTAAATACTTCCCAGCGGGGATGATCATTCGGGCAATAGTCACAGAAAATGATCTGCTGCCAGGGTTCAACACATAATGCGCTGTTCATGATAACAAAGGTCTCCGAAGGACCCATTATTGCGGATCTGATATGGGCATGGCCATTTGCATCGTTCCATCGTTTTGAATGTTCATAAAAAGCTTCCTGCGGTGCTATTTTTTCCAGTGCCTGTTCGAGGTCATGCAGACACCCCGGTTCGTATTCCAGGGTGGTAATGACACACACGGATCTGCCGGCCTGTACGGTGATTTGTCCGTTCGTCACACCGGATTCTTCCACAACCTGCTGAACATCTTCGGTAATATTTCGTATTGCATGACCTGCAGGCATATGAAAGGTAAGTTTTTTTGTAAATACCTTCATCTTCTTGCTCCAATTAATTTTTTGTTTGAAGTGTATAAAGCACAAGGATAGAATGTCAAGTACATTTCCCTGCAGGAACAGGGGGAAAAAGAAAAGAGTGTTGAGTAGCAATATTTTTCATATAAAATTCATAAAAAACCTTGACTATTGATTTTTTTTTTTATACTATTTAACCATCCGGTCAGTTAGACCAATCATTCAGTTTAACTGACCGATCAGTTTTTATCATGAAAAGTAATTATTTATATGGAGGTGCAGGACGTATGGAAGAAGAAAAAGGAAACATAAAGGAGCGGATTTTAGCGATTACGGCCAGGCTGTTTGCTGAAAAGGGGTATGACGGCATTTCCACCGATGAGATAGCCAGGGAGGCAAAAATAAATAAGTCGATGATCTATTACTATTTCTCGAGTAAGGAAGGATTACTAATCAGCCTGATTCAGCAGAATATCAATATTTTTGAAGAGTCCATGAACAACGCGGACATCCCGAAACAGGGTACAATAAGGAGTATTATAGAGTCGATTATCTCATTTGCAATTGAATATATTTCACAAAACAGGAACATCATGCTGATACTCCTGCAGGAAACGATGTTGAAAGTGCCGAAATCAAAAATCGATATTATCAATTTTATCACCCCGATATGGGAAAAGTTCGAATCGTCAATCCGTCAGAATTTCAGTGATATACAGGAAGCTTCACTCGTTGATAAACATATCTGTATATCTCTTATCTTCAATTATGTACTCATGTTGAGCAGGATCGATAATTTAGACGAGGCAGCGGTCCAGATGGTGAAAGAACTGTATATCAACCGCGTGTCCCGTATTATCGAACTTATCCTTTCATCGGGTAATGTTAAAGGAACTATCAGTTAATTCAAAAATTGAATGAAAAGCAGGCTAATCTAAATTTCAGCCTGGTTACTATCGGCCTGGCTTAAAGCCGGCTTGTGTGGTTTGAAAAGGAAGAGAGTATGTTTGATAAATTATTTGAGTATATTAGCCGTTTTATTGTCAGATGTAATAAGTGGATCATTGGAATCACCATCATACTTGCTGTCGGAAGTATTGTCTTCATGTTTAACCTTAAGTTTGAAAATGATTTTACGTTCTGGATCGACAAGAATTCGACTATCGGGAAATTACCGCATTATATCAATGAAAAATTTGGAAGTAACAGCCCGTTTCTGATTGCAATCGAGTGCGATGATGTTTTTACATTCGAAAACCTGGACAGGCTGAATAACCTCTCGACCGCGCTCGAGGAACTCCCCGAGGTGGAGTATCTTATGTCCCTTGCAACGGTCGATGACGTGACTTCCACGGGGGATGGTATCAGGATAGAGAAACTCATTTCGTACCCCCTGCCGGATAACAGGCAATACCTGGATGAATTGAAGAAAACAGTTTTAGCAAAAACTAATTATACAGGGAAGCTTGTTTCAAAGGACGGGACCGTGGCCCTTGTCATCATCAAATCCATTTTCAAGGCAGAAGCCTCTCATGTGGCGAACATTGTGAAAGAAACTGCCTTAACCGTATTCGATAAAAACGCGAAACTCTATTTCAGCGGGAGCCCGTTTTTATTGAATTCCATGGCTGAAATCGTCATAAAGGATTTCGTCTTCCTCATTCCCCTGGTCTCACTCCTGATTATAGGAATTCTCTTTCTTTCATTCAGGACTATCCGGGGGGTGCTGCTTCCCCTTCTTACCGTGCTTTTTTCAACAGCGCTTACCATGGGGATCATGTCCGCCATACAGGTTCCGCTGAATGTCTTGAGCTCGGCAGTGCCGGTGCTTCTTATCGCCGTGGGGAGTGCATACGGAATTCATATTCTTAATAATTACTATGAGTATTCAAAGCTTATAAAGAATAAAGCAGAAATCGTATCCCGGACCATAAAGGATGTGGGACTACCCGTACTCATGGCCGGTTTGACAACAACGATCGGTTTTGCCTCGAATGCTATTTCCGATGTCAGTATCATTAAAACATTCGGTATATTCACGGCCCTGGGGGTCACGCTTGCCATGATTATCGCTATCCTGTTCATTCCGTCAATACTTATCAATATCAAAATAAAGGAAAAACCGCAGATACATATTCCCGTGAATAAGAAAAAGAACATTGGAATCGGTGCATTCGGGGATTTCTGCTCACGGATATTTGTCAAACATAAATATATTGTTATCACCATCTTCTGTGTCATTGCTGCCGGGGCTTTGCTTTTCAGTTTCGGCATGACATCGAAAGTCGATGTCCTCGGTTATTTTGATAAAGATTCGGAACCCAGGGTCGCAAGTGATTTTATTAACCGGCATTTCGGGGGGTTCAACCCGCTGAATGTATATGCCAGGGGCGATATCCTTGAGCCGGATCTTTTAAAACTATTGTTCATGCTCAATGAACGGATAAGGTCTTTCAAGGGAAATCTGAATCCTTCGGGAATTACCGATATCATTACCGAGTTGAACGATGCCATGACAGGATTTCCCGTTATCCCGGAAACGAAAGCGGAAGTCGAAAACCTGATGTTTTTTGTCCAGGGCCAGAAAACCATCGAGGGGATGCTTACAAAGGAAAACAATGAAGCCCTGATCTCGGTGATGGTGCCGAGTCTTGAAAATATATACCTGGATTCGCTTTTCATACATATCAATTCCTTTATTGATTCGTATAACAATGAATTCAGCATCATCGAAAATAAAGCAGGGAATCCGGCACTCGATGAGCTTATGTTCATAAGAATTAAAAACCTTCTTAAAAAACAGGATATTTCTTATAAGGATTCTGATATACAAAATGCGATAAAGCGTCTTAATGGATTCTTTGCCTCTTCTGCATCTGTCCTGGATACGGAAGCTATAATGGAATATTGCACAGGAGACGAATCCGAAATTATTTTTTCGGAAGATGAAGCTGACCGATTTGTCAGAAAGCTTGCCCTGGCAAAAATAATTGATGCTGATTCAATAACATCGATCGTCATGCCTCTTGCCGGGAGCGATGAATATACTGCTGATGATTTTAACCAGTTTGCTCTAAGTATTTCAATGATTATCAGGGAATCGGAAAACCGGATGAAGATCGATTCACTTTGTACCATGCTGGTCCAGTCGTTCGCCGGACTTGAAAATACAGTGAAAGACGATCTGAAAGCATCTGTTTCACCATTCTTGTGGGAGACCATACCGGTTACAAAATCGCAGATCAATTCGTATCCGGCGGCTGTTATCCGGAAGGCAAGAGTCGATGCATTCGAGCTTACCGGGACCGCGTACATGCTTGAACAAATAAGGAAAAGCATTTTTATAAATCAATTCACGAGTATTGCCATCGCCCTTATCGCGGTTTTTATCCTGAACTGGATGACCTTCGGCTCATTCATCGAAGGGATTGTCTCGCTCGTGGCGATTGTATTTACCATTATATTCAATTTCGGGATCATGGGCATCATGCGTATTCCCCTTGATTTTGTTACGGCAATAATCGCCAGTGTTGCCATAGGAACCGGGATCGATTACACGATTCATTTCATAAGCCGTTATACGAAGGAATTGAAAGAAAGCTCGCGTGACAGGGAACGGTCATATGTTCTTACTGTCTCCACAACCGGTAAAGCGATTATTTTTAACGCGATCTCCGTGGGTGCCGGGTTTGCCGTGCTTGTAGGATCGAATGTACTGCCGATGCGTACCGCGGGGATTCTTCTTGCGATTACAATGGCAATAAGCAGCCTGTCGGCCATGACGTTCCTTCCCGCGGTATTGGCAGCGACAAATGTAATAAAGGAGTGGAAAACAAGAAAAGTAAAAGCGTGGAACTTCGGAAATCTTTTTGCAAAAGTAAAATCCCTGCATTCAAGGATTTGGCGTACAAGAAAGCAGGAGATATGAAGTATATGGTGTTCAACAAAGTTGAACACCAATTGTAATTATACATAACGTTGGCTACGCCCACAACCCAAATAATGAGTTATCCAGGTTTCTTTTAATGATACTGGTCTATTTAACCTGGCGGCCAA
>JAFGQK010000004.1 GCA_016935735.1 Spirochaetales bacterium
GACCCTGTATTTTTTTATCAATTCAGGAAGATCTGTTTCGGGAAAAATAGGAATCCCCCCGGGATATAATTTACCTGACAGTTCTCCCGGGTATCTCCTTCCATCTATGTCAGGGATCTGGGCTGCAGTAAATGCAACCACATTACAGCTTTCATTATCCCTGTAATAAGTATTGAAATTATGAAAATCCCTTCCGGCGGCTCCTATTATGATGACATTCTTTCTGGTCATAAATTCTCCTTTAATTGTTTATAATTTGTTACTGGTAAAAATCGTTAATTTACAGTGACTAAAAGGACAAATTTATAATTTGCATAATTAAAATCCGAACAATTCAATCTATTTTTTCCCACACTGATTAACAGGCATAAATAGATGAACAGCAAAGTATTGGAAGGCTTTTCGTACGATTTTAAAAACATGTTAAAGAAAATGTTTTTGACATAATTGGGTAATTATAATTTCTTTGTACTATTATGCCATGAAATGAATGTCCTTGCCCACATATATCTCTCAGGTGATTCTGATAAAATAATCATCGGAAATTACATAGGCGATTATGTAAAAGGGCGTGATTATCTGAAATATCCCGATCTAATAAGAAAAGGGATAATACTACACCGGCATATTGATGCTTTTACCGACAGGCATCCTGTTGTCCATCGCAGTAAAATATTCTTTACAAGGAAATATCATAAATATTCCGGGGTAATAACCGATATTATTTATGACCATTTCCTGACCAAAGAATGGAATTTCTTTTCAAGAAGACCTCTTGAGAGCGTAACATATAATTTTTACAGGGCAATGGTGAATAATTTTGATATTCTTCCCGAAGATGTCAGAAAGATGATGCCTTTTTTTATCATCAACAACTGGATTGAATCATATCAGACAATAAACGGGATACGGCATGTCCTTAAGACTCTGAGCAAGCGTTCATCTCTACCTAATGAAACCAGGTTTGCAATAAAGGCACTCAAAAAAAATTACTATTCCCTTCAGGATGATTTTATGGAGTTTTTCCCGCAGCTGATCGATTATGTCGAAAATGACTTTGGGGTAGAGATCTCCCACAGGATCACAATTCCATTTTGATCACACCAGATATTCGGTTCGGCTGGCGTCGAGGCGGAGAAAAATAAACAGCAGGATCGTAAAGCCCCATAATGAACTGCCCCCATAGCTTAAAAAAGGCAGGGGGATACCGATAACCGGGACAAGACCTATTGCCATCCCGATATTAATAAAAAAATGGGTGAACAGAATTGATACCACACTATAGCCGTAAATACGGGAGAATGCTGACCGCTGCCGTTCGGCCAGAATCACCAGTCGAATAAGCAGAATTACGTACAATCCTATTACGGCAAAAGATCCCAGGAATCCCCACTCTTCACCTATTGTGCAGAATATGAAATCAGTGCTCTGTGCAGGAACGAATTTAAACTTTGTCTGTGTTCCCTTTAAATAGCCCTTCCCCGAAAAACCTCCTGACCCGATTGAGATTATTGATTGATTAACATTATACCCGGTACCGTGGGGATCCGACTTTATTCCAAGAAGAATTTCAACCCTCTCCTTCTGGTGAGGCTTCATAACCTTATTTAAGCCAAAATCTACCGAGCTTATGAAGAGCAGACTACCCGCCAGGAAAATGTATAACATAAGAAGCGAGACGGCTTTCTTATTGTAGAAATAAACAATATAAATAACTCCAGAAACCATTGTGGAAATCAACAATATCCGGCCATCGCTCAATGATTTGATTATCCAGCTGTTGATGATATAAATCACAAATGATATCAGAAGAAAAATGCCAGCACCTTCCAGACCCAATTTCCAGTTCCGGGTAACTATCAATGCAAGAATGAATGCAGCTGCTATAAGAGCAACAGTAATATACAAACTATCAAAAATCAAGGTAAAAAAGAAAAGGATCAGCATTATTATTGCTGAAATAAAAAAATAGGAACTCAAACCCTCCCTGAACAAAACAATAAATAGTGAAAAATAGACCAGTGCCGATCCCATATCCGGCTGGACCGCAATAAGAAGGGCAGGAAGGATAATTATTCCTGAAGCAACTGAAAAAACCCTGTACCGTTTTAGTTCAAGCTTTTTTGAGTTCAGATAGGCAGCAAGGGCAAGAGCAGTACCAAATTTGGCAAATTCCGATGGTTGAAGGCTGAGTGTACCGAATTCAAACCACGATCTGGCTCCGTTCACATCCTTCCCAAAAACAAGTACCAATAACAGCAGCAGAATCAACCCGCCATATATAAAATAGCCAAAAAAGAAATAAAATCTTGAATCGGTTACCACAACAAAGACGACAATTATAATCGTTGCTATGATCCAGATGAATTGCTTGCCATATCGCTGGGAAAAATCAATTATCCTAGTATGTTCTTCGTTGTATACTGCAGCATAAATGTTGAACCATCCAATGATGAGCATCAGCAGAAAGACAAGTATTGAAGCCTTGTCAAGACTTTTCCATATATTAACGTTCCGTTTCACCTGCCATCAGATTTAATTCAAGCATCCTTTGCTC
>JAFGQK010000395.1 GCA_016935735.1 Spirochaetales bacterium
TTTTATCTCGAGTTATTTCTGTGATGTTTTTGGCAATTTCTATCAAATATTCACGAAAATCTTTGTATCCATCACTAAAAATATAAAAAAAATGATGCTGAGTATGAGCATGAAATAAGATTGGTTTTGTATAATGTGAATAAATTAGATGGTTTTGATGAGTGTTCAAAAAAATTGATTATTAGTGGAGAATAATCCGTAACCTAACCACAGGCTTCTCTTCACATCACATCACCGCCAAACGTTGAATGTCGGCAGATGTCAGGGTGTTGTGCAAGTAAAGGTTCAAGGTGGTTGAAGTGCTGAGCAAAATAACAAGCATTTTCACAGGAGGAGAAGAAAAAGTGTTTCCAATGTTTCGTTGCAAAAAACCCTGTAAGTGAAAGAATAACAGAAAAAGCACATATATTGACCGGGAAACAAGAAATGTGTAAAGTGTCATTGAGTACGTTTTTCAAATTTTTAAATGAAAAAAAGGAGAAAAGTTCCTTGATTGAAATTATCGAATTTACCCGGCGGTTCGGCTCCTTTACTGCAATAGAAAATATGAATCTGCAAATAAGGAACGGAATTGTATTCGGGCTTCTCGGGCCCAATGGTGCGGGAAAAACAACAACAGTAAAAACGATTACCGGGGCTATTAAACCATCTTCCGGGAAGATCCTTATTAATGGGAAAGATGTGGTGCAATCGTCGATCAAGGCAAAGCAGATAACCGGGTATGTACCGGAAAATCCGAGTCTTTTTAACAACCTTACAGGCAAAGAATACCTCACCCTGCTGGGGAACCTTTATCACATTGCAGAAAAGGTACTGGAGGAAAAGATCGACCGTATTCTTACACAATTTGAACTCTATGAAAAAAGAAATGAACAGATTCTTTCATATTCAAAAGGGATGACACAGAAGCTTGTTATCGCTTCTGCCATCCTCCACAATCCTGAAGTGCTTATCCTGGATGAACCGCTTACCGGGCTGGATGCAAAATCCTCTGCAATTCTCAAAGAGATAATCCGGTCTTTTGCACGGCAGGGGAAAACGGTGCTTTTTTCATCCCATATCCTCGACATTGTTGAAAAGTTATGTGACGAAATAGCAATCCTTTTTAAGGGCTGCCTGCTTGCAACAGGAACATCCCGGGATATAATGGAGAAAACAGGGAGCAAAACCCTTGAAGAGGGTTTTATCAAACTCACCGGCGAAACTGATATCGCCAAAGAAGCGGCGGATATTGTCGCTGCCCTGGAATAAAACATATAATGCAGAGTATGGATTTTCACCAGCTTTTTACCATTATCAAGTTTGGCTTTATCCAGGAAATACGGTATAAGCATTCCCATAAAGGGAAAAACCGTTCATACCGGACATTCATTTATATGCTTATCGTCTATATTTTTTCCGGGTTAATGATGGGATCTTTCTGTGCCCGGATTGGGGATTCCTTTTCTGCTGCATTTTTCTCTTCTGCCCTGTTTATGATACTTATAGGGAATTTTATTCTTCTGGAGTTTCCCACATTAATTACCGGGCCCGAGGATTTCTCGTTTTATTCCTCCCTTCCTGTAACATCTTCCACCTATTTTTTTGCCAAAGTTTTTACCATGCTTTTGTTTGTCTGCATCTTTTCTCTCTGTTATTCAATATCCGGTGCGGTTTTTTTATTTCTGTATACAGGAAAATTTGTTGTTATTATACTGTTTCTCTATTCCCATTTTATTTCCGGCATAATAACGGCGCTTTTTATTATCAATCTTTACGGGCTTCTTCTGAAACTTTTTCCCCTGGAATCTATAAGAAAATTTTCAGTTTTTCTTAACTTTTCCCTGTTTTTTCTTTTTTACAGTGTCTATTTCTTACTATTTCATTTTTTCAGACAGGATGTCCAGCTTTTTAAAATAGAGATTGTCCCGCTTTTTCTTTTCTTCCCCAATACCTGGGGTTCTTCTCTTTTTATCCTGGACAAAGGGGTCCTGCCCGGAATTTCTTCTCTCCTTTCACTCCTTGCCCCCTTCTTCCTTCTTTACAGTTCAAGACAAATTATCTCTATGGATTTTGCGGAAAAGATAGCAGAACAATCCGTTGCAGGAGGGAAAAAAAAGAAAGAAAAAAAAGACCGCAGACTTTTCCTGTTCGGGAATACATTTGAGGAAAAGGTAATTGCCCGGCTTATAAAAGTAAACTTTAAATATGATATCCAGTTTAAACTCAGTATTCTTACCATTATCCCGCTTACAATTCTCTATTTTCTTATTGTCCTTCTTATATACAGGGGTTCTCTTGAAAATCCTTTTACTCCTGCCGGGATCGCAGGATTTCCCAGGACATTGTTTCTTTATGCCGCTGTCGGCTTTTTCCCCTTTTATATTAAAAGCGCACTCACTTATTCCCAGCAAGCAGATGCAAGCTGGGTATTCTTTACAACACCATATAACAGGGTAAAACTTATTCTTGCAACACGGAAATTCGTCTTTGTTTTTTTTCTGCTTCCTTATTTTTCCTTTTTTATTATCCTCTATATTATGATGGCAGGAGTCATTATTCCTATACTCATGCATTTTCTTGTCGTCGGTATTCTTTCATTTATTCAGATGTGTATTTTTCTTTTTTTTATGGCAGAGATTCCTTTCAGCAAAAAACCGCAGCGGGGAAGAAGGCTTCTGCACCTTGCAGCCCGGATGGCGATATCTATCCTGCTCCCGGTTCCACTTTTTTTATTTGTCATGTTTATCTATCCTCACCCGTTTTTTTTCTGGATACTGGTTGCCTGTCTTTTTATTATAGCGGTGATTGTTGAAATAGCAGGAAGAAAAAAGGCAAGAGGGCGCTTGAACAGGGAGGAGTTTTTGTATTGAGTTACACACTCCAGTGTGAATTATGTCCAAAGTATTGTATTATCGAACCTGGGCAGAGCGGTGAGTGCAGAATCAGGGTAAATAGAAATGGGAAACTCACCTCTGTTACTTACGGATATCCCTGCGCTGTGCATAAAGATCCTATTGAAAAGAAGCCGGTTTTTCACATGCTTCCCGGCTCATGGGTTCTTTCCATTGCTACGGTGGGATGCAACCTTCACTGTAAGAACTGCCAGAACTGGGAAATCTCCCAGGCAAATCCGGAAAGTACACCGGCATATCATCTGCCGCCCGAAGCTATTCCGGGTTATGCAATGGAAAACGGATGTGTTTCCGTTGCATATACGTATACCGAACCCCTGGTCTATTATGAATACACACTGGAAAGCAGCAGGCAGGTGCATCAGGCTGATCTAAGGAATGTCCTGGTTACGGCAGGGTATCTGAATAAAGAACCCTTAAAAAAGCTGCTCCCTTATATTGATGCGGCAAATATTGATTTAAAGGCATTTTCCGATTCCTTTTACAGGAAAATCTGTGATGCAACCCTCAAACCTGTTCTGGATACCCTTGTCCTGGCAAGAACCATGGGAGTGCTTGTGGAAGTTACCAATCTCCTTATCCCGACTTTGAATGATTCAGATAACGAGATACAGGAACTCTGTAAATGGATTGCCGGAAATATGGGGAAAGAGGTTCCACTCCATTTTTCACGGTTCTTTCCCCAGTACCAGCTTCGCAACCTGCCCCCCACACCCCTTTCAACCCTGGAACGCGCCAGGAACATTGCACTTGATACGGGCCTTTATTACGTATATATTGGAAATATTATGACAGATAATGGGGAAAATACAATCTGTCACCAATGCGGAAAAATTCTTGTTCAAAGACAGGGATATACCATTCTTGCAATGAATATAAAAAATGGCAGATGCCCCCGGTGCAATACAGAGGTATACGGAATATGGAAATAGACAGAAGATTATTCTGTAAACTTCTTTTATTTTCATCTGTTTCGCTTCTTGCAGGATGTATCCGGCCTTCCCGGATAAAAAAATCAATTGCCTGTAATGAAAATGGTTATCCGGGAAAAGTAATACCCCTGGATAGAAATGCAATCCGGAGGATTGGGAAATGGGCCGGATAATGATAACAAAACGATGTATTCCTTTTATCCTGATAGTTTTCATTATTTTTCTCCCCGGCTGTAAAGCAAAACAGGAAAAAATGAAAGCCACCTCTTTGCTTACTACAATTGGGGTTCAACCTATGTTGAACACACCACAAAATAAGGTTATTCTTGAATCCCGGCTTGCCGGAACCTGGTACCCTTATGATAAAAACGCCCTTTTAAAAGAACTTTCATCTTATATTGATGAGGCTGATGCAGCAGGGTATTCAGATATCAATGCCCTTATTCTTCCCCATGCAGGATATCAGTATTCAGGCAGGGTTGCCGCTTATGGCGTAAAGCAGATTAAGGGGAATCACTACACAAGGGTTATCATTCTCGGCCCCACTCACCGGTATGCTATGACAGATACCATCAATGTACCCCCCTATACTCACTATAAAACACCCCTGGGAGAAATAAAACTCGACACGGATTTTATCGAAAAACTCACCCGGTCATACTTTGTAACAAAATATTCTGAAGTACATTTGAATGAACATAGTGTGCAGATTGAACTTCCCCTCCTCCAGGTTGCATTAGGGGATTTCCTCCTGGTCCCGATTGTTGTTGGCCAACTGAGTACTTTTACTGTCTGTGAAATTGCAGACAAACTCCTTTCTCTTATCGATGAAAAAACCCTTGTTGTGGTAAGTTCGGATTTCTGCCACTATGGGAAAAACTACGGGTATGTCCCTTTTACGGAAAATATCGAAAAAAATATCAATAACCTCGATATGGAGGCTTTTGATCTGATCCGGCAAAAGGATTTTTACGGTTTTACCGGGTACCTGGAAAGAACAGGTACCACCATATGCGGAAGAAATCCCATCTCCATTCTCCTGGCAATGACCGGTGATACAATGGATGTACATCCCGGTACTTATAATACATCAGGAGCAATGACAGGGGATTTTTCCAATTCAGTGAGCTATTTCAGCATTATCTTTACCGGTAAGTGGGACCATGCGGGAAATCCTGCAATAAAACAGGATGAGGAGTTATCAATAAGTGACAAAAAAGCCCTTCTTTCCCTTGCCCGTAAAACACTCAAATACTACCTGAAAAATAAAAAATACCCGGATCCGGATGAACTGGGGATCGGGATAAGCAGCGCGATGAGGCAGGTTATGGGTGGGTTTGTTACCCTTGAAAAGCACTCCGCACTCCGGGGATGTATTGGTGACATATACCCCCGCAGGCCGCTCTATCTTGTTGTGATGGATCATGCAATCAATGCAGCGGTGAATGATTCACGCTTTATGCCTGTTCAGGAGGAAGAATTTAAAGAAATTGAAATCGAGATATCTACACTCACCCCTCCCCATCCTGTTTCTTCATATGAAGAAATCATCCTCGGAAAGCATGGGATTGTTCTCTCCAAACAGGGGCATTCTGCCGTATTTTTACCCCAGGTTGCACCCGAACAGGGTTGGAATCTGGAAACAACACTCTCCAGGCTTTCACTAAAGGCCGGTCTGTCCCAGGATAGCTGGAAAAAAGGGGCAAGGTTTCTGGTATTTGAAGCAATCGTATTTTCAGAAAAAGATGCATATAAATAAAGGGAAGTTCATAGTTATTCTTGGTTTTGGTTTCTTTTCCATCTCTGTCCAGGCCCTGTTGTTCAGGGATTTTTTATCCATCTATGAAGGAACAGAATTGGCTGTGGGTTTTTTCTACTTTGCCTGGTTCCTCTGGATAGCAGCCGGCGCATTTACCGGGAAATTAATAAAACAGAACCACCTTAAGCACTCTTCGCATCGAAGAAATAATTTTGAATTATTTCTGTTGATTTATATCCCTGCTTATTTTCTTGAGTACCTCGTCATTCAACATACACGTACATTATGCGGTATTCCCTCTTATGAGTTGTTCCCGCTGTTCAGGATGGTTCCCCTTTCTTTCTTTGCATTGGCCCCGGTGAGTTTCTGTACCGGTCTTTTTTTCACCATGGCCTGTGCATGGATGACGGGAGAAACCAAAGCCAGACTCCCGGTAGCATCTGTGTATATTGCAGAGGTAGCCGGCGGATGTATTGGGGGTGTTTTTGTGACATTGTCACTTTCCGCCGGTATGCCCCAGGAGAGTGTGTTTCTTTTTACTGCTTTATTACCTGGAGTGTGTGTTTTCATCTACAGACTTCTGTTCCATAAAACAGGCAAACCGCTTATAACCGGTCTTATTTTGGGGATAGTGCTTCTTGTTTTGACAGGCCTTGTCTTGAATATGACGGGCAGGATCTGGACAAATACTATCCGCAGGAGCCAGTGGTCACGTCTTCTTCCCCCGGAACATTACCAGGGGAGTTTTTCCACCTCCCGGGGACTTTATCATTTTGGTGAATATAAAGGGATATTTACCGTTATCTCGTGGGGAACGGTGTGCGAGAATTACCCTGACCCGCTTACCGGTGGTGAAATTGCGGCCCTTCACCTTGCACAGGATCCCGGGGCGCGAAAAGTCCTTGTCATCGGCCAGGGGGCACTCTCTGTATGCAGGGAATTTCTCCGCTTCCCGCATATACAACAGGTTGTATGGACCACCCCTGACCCGGCATATGCCGGCGAATTGATAAAAGTACTCCCTGCAAGGTATAAAGAAGAAATAAGCGGGCTGACAATTCACAAAGGGGATATAAAAGAATTATTATCACAGGATAATGAGATTTATAACCTTATCATTATACATCTCCCTGATCCTGCAACCCTTATACTCAACCAGTATTTTACCCGGGAATTTTACCTTACCCTTACACAACATATGTCAACAGACAGTATTCTTTCTGTACAGACTCAAGGAGGAGAAAACTGCCTTGGGGGAGAACTCGTCCTGCTTGGGGCTTCCCTTTTCGAAACACTTAAAAGCGTTTTTAAAAACATTGTCATAAAACCGGGGGAACAAAGCTGGCTTCTGGCTTCAAACAGTGAAAAGCTTTCCGGGTCTCTTTCTTTATTAAAAAAACGCTATAGAGAATTCCAATGTGTAGAAAATATATTTCCGGTGCAGGGGCTTGATCTTCTTTACCAGGAAGACCGGGCGGTTTTCCAGCAGGAAAAGTACGAAAATGCCGTGAAGGAATTCGGAAAGGATTTTCTCATTAATACTGCTGCCCGGCCGGGAGCCATGCTTTACCACCTCCTTTTTTCCCTGAAGCAGGCGGGAAATGTACTATTGGATCCTGTTGTTATCGAATTTTTAATGAAATATGGTTTTTACCTGGTAATTGGCGGGATTCTGCTGTACTGCATGTTCCGGATACCATACAGGTCCCGGTCTTCCGGGTCCATAAAGCAGGGAATACCCATTTCTATACAAAAAACACCTGACAGGTTTGACAACCTCTTTCTTGTTTTTTCTGCCGGGCTTGCGGGAATATCGGTGAGTGAAGTCCTTATCTTTTTCTACCAGTTCAGGTTTGGAAATTTGTATCTCCATATCGGGTTGATCTCTGCCCTGTTCATGCTCGGATTATGTGCCGGTGGGATACTCATCAGATGCCTTCTCCTTCACCGGAACAGGGAACCATGGTATTTTCTTCCGTCTATACTTATCATCAATCTCCTTTTTCTTGTACTTCTCTTCCTGTTCAACAGGATAGAACATCCCTTTTTTTATGTTCTGCTTTTTTTTATATGCGGGGGAATTTTTGGTTGTTATATCCCAATAATCGCTTTCAGACAAAAAAAAGAAGATAGTACAGATCAACAGTCAGGAGCAATGCTTGAACTTTCCGATCATCTGGGTGCTGCAATGGGGGGCCTTGTTACAGGAGTTATATTGATCCCTGTTTCAGGTGTCTCTGCAACACTTATTATTCTCTGTTTCCTGCTGGGGATAAACTTGATCCTGCATCTCTTTTCCCGGGTCGCGGCGGGCAGAAAAAAAGAAACAAATGGTTTTAAGGTGTTTATAAGAATAGCAGGATATTGTTCAGGAGGGCTCAGTCTTTTTCTTGTGATTGTTCTCCCGGTTTTTAATAACATGGTATATTCAAAACAGGATCCGTTCTCCCAAGCTGCCCGGGTACTTGCCCGGGGCAGTGAACTGGAACAAAAAAGTATCCGGGAAACCAGAAGCACAGAAATACCATACTACCTGGTAAAGGGGAATGGAGAAGAAAGGGAAACCGGAAGCACAGAAATACCATACTACCTGGTAAAGGGGAATGGAGAAGAAAGGTATATATTTTCAACAGAGTATTTTGCCCGGGATATAACAGGGTATGGCGGTCCTGTTTCCCTTGCAGTAATGGTAACCGGATCCGGAGAACTTCTGGATTATACTATAATAAAATCAACAGAAACCCCGGCATACCTGGATTATGTTTCCGGTATCCTTCCGTCCAGGCTTATTGGAAGAAATATTTTTGACCCTGAATCGGTTAACCAGGTGGATTCAGTGACCGGCGCCACCATGACATCCCTGGCAATCATTAACACACTGGGTACATCAGGGATTGAATTTGCCCGGAAAGCCCTGGGAAAAGGGGTTGATAAAAAGATACCCGGAATGGTCCACTGGTCACAGGGAGCAGGATTGATAATCTTGTTTTTTCTCCTTGTTATATCCCTTTTCTTACGGAAATATCCATCCCTGTGGGGCAGGGGGATATTCCTTTTCGTGGTGATTATTCTGTGCGGTGTGATATTCAATATTCAATATTCCACAGACCACCTTTTCCGCCTTGGTTTCCTGCCCTTTGCCCGGGATATATCAATCAGCATTTTCCTTATAGCAGGTATTCCTATTATTACCCTTCTGTGTGGAAATATTTACTGTGGATACCTTTGCCCCTTTGGTGCACTCCAGGAACTTATCGGGGAATTAAGGCCGATAAAATTAAATACCAGCCCGGATAAAGACAGGTTTCTTCACTATTCACGGTATATAAAATACATACTTCTTTTTTCCCTTGCAATTGCCGGAGCGGCAATAATGAACCCTTCTGTCTTTTTATTCGATCCACTCACAGGATTTTTCAGGTTTCATGGTGGTATAATAATCGTCCTCTTTTGCCTGTTTATCCTGGTGTTATCCTTTTTCTTCCCCCGTATATGGTGCCGGAGTTTCTGTCCGGCCGGGGCTTTTCTCTCCCTTATCGGGAAAATAAGGCTGCTTCGTTTTCTTGTTCCCCGCATTATGCCCCGGTACTGCGATCTGGGGGTAAAAAGTAATGCAGATATGGATTGTATCTGCTGCGACAGGTGCAGGATTACTGCGTATCAGAACAAAATGACAATGCGTAAAACCCCCGGCCAGGATAAAGAATGGGTATTCCTTTTTATGGTTATTATTATTACAATAATGATAGTCCTGGGACAGTTCCTGCCATTAAAACAACCTGCGGGAAAGGAACAGGAAACCATATCTGTAGAAAATACGGAAGGTAAAGCAAGGAATGTGGAAATGGAACGTATTGAAACTCTTATACAAGAAGGTTTTTTATCTGACCATGAATCCGAATTCTATAAAAAGCTTGATTTGAAAGAAAAGTAATTATTGAACCAATTTATAAAAACAAGTGTACTTCATCCAGGGCAAAAGAAAAGATAATTGTTTGAAAATAAAATGTGCCATAGGGTGCACCTCCATATTAAGCTTTTTACTTAACAAATGCATTGTATCATATGCGTTTGCCCTGGTACTTCATCCGGGGTGGAAATTCAATATAGGGTAAATCCTCTTGACATACTAAGAACTACAGTAACAAAGTCACATAAAAAAGTTTTTTTAGGCTTGAAAATAGTAGTTTTTTTTAAAAGAATGTGGCTTAGTTATGTTAGTTCTTAATAAATAAAAGATTAAACCACGGAAATCACGGAATGGATCATAATATAATTCTTTCAATTTGTAGATGTGGATATCAGGAAATATTTTTGCTTCAGGGTGTTATTTTTATATTTAATAACAATTTCTTTTTGAATCTGGAAAGGAATTTTACAAATTATAAATTCTAATTCCACTGCTTCTTGATAAACAGCTTCTAAGAATCCACAACCTAAATGTTTATATACTTCAAATAGAGCCCCTCTCATCCTATATGTTTCATCAGCATAAATTAAATCATTCATACATAAATTTCGGTGTTTTTAGGAAATAATTGTACTTTAATTCCGTGTGTTCCGAGTGTTCAGTGGTGAAAAAA
>JAFGQK010000396.1 GCA_016935735.1 Spirochaetales bacterium
TTCCGGCAATCACCACCGTGATCTCGCCCTTTTCCTTCCTGCCTGAAAACATCCCGGCCAGGGCAGAAAGGTAATCCCTGTGCACCCTTTCAAACTTTTTTGTCAGTTCAATACAGACAGCGGAAAGTCTGTCCCCGAATACCTTGAAGGCATCCTCTAAAAAAGACCCGATCCTGTATGGCGATTCGAAAAAGATGAGGGTGTGCGGGCTTTCCTTTTCCATTTCGAGAAAACGCTTCCTCTGGCCCTTTTTCTTTGGGGCAAAGCCCTTGAAGGTAAATCCCGAAGTGGGAAGCCCCGATAGGGCGAGTGCCGCTGTCACCGCGCTTGGACCAGGGATTACTTCTATATGCAGACCGTTCTCATGTGCAGCACTCACGATTCTGTACCCGGGATCACTGATACAGGGGAAACCTGCATTACTCACAATGGCCACGGATTTCCCCTTTTTTAACAGGGTAATGAGCCCTCCTGTTGCTTTTTGTTCATTATGTTCGTGATATACAAAGAGTTCCCCTTTTATTCCTTTTGTGTGCCGGTGTAAAAGTTTTCCGGTGTGCCGTGTATCTTCACAGGCCAGGATATCAACCTCCTCCATAATCCGGATAGCCCGCAGGCTGACATCTTCGAGATTGCCGATAGGGGTGGCGATGATGTAGAGGGTGCCGTTATCCATCTGCCCGGCCTTTCTTCTTATATTTTTTCATATATCCTTCAAAGCCTGTTTTCCGCAAAAGACAGGCAGGGCATTTCCCGCATCCCATCCCGAATATATTCATCTTTTTCTTTCCATAATAGCAGGTAAGTGTGTATTTTAAAATAAAATCCAGGCACCCCAGTTCTTCTGCAAGTTTAAATGTTTCTGCCTTGGAAAGCCACATGAGAGGGGTATGAATGACAGGGGCCTGGTCCTGAAAATCTGTTGCAAGGTGAAGGGTTTCCCGGGCAGATTTGATGAATACATCCCGGCAATCGGCATACCCCGAAGAATCAGTCTCGCACACACCGGTGACAAGATGCCGGATGCCCAGGGTGCTTGCCCAGGCAGCTGCCAGTACAAGAAAAAGAAGATTCCTGTACGGCACAAAGCTGGATGGAACATCCTCTTTCAGGGGATGGTGTTCCTTATCGATCGTACCGGTATGCTTGAAGAGATGTGAAATAACCAGGGTTTTCATAAAAGAGATATCCACGGTCTTGATTTTGATATTCAATTTTCTGCATATTTTCTTTGCGCAGGTAACTTCGTGTGAATGCTTTTGTGCATAGTAAAAGCATAGCGTAGATACATTACGAAAATGGTCGAGTGCCCAGAAAAGCGAGGTGGTGGAATCCTGGCCCCCGCTGAACAGGACAAGGGTGTCTTCATTTTTATATGATTGTTCCATTGTGTATGCCTTCCTTTTCACTTCCCCAGATTATTTTATGAAGCTGGACAGACATGGCTGCCGGAAGCCTGTTTTTAAGGATAAACTCTGCCAGGTCTTTGTATGAAAGACTCCCCCACTGGGGTGACAGGTACAGGGGAAGTCCGGGATTTTCCTTTTTTGCCATTTGTATCTTTTCATTTACCCAATCAAAATCTTCCTTATTAATGACGAACTTGATGCAATCGTTCCCGGGTCTGAGCAGTTTCAGGTTGTCCGGTTTGAAGCTGTTTTCACAGCCGGATGAGGGTGTTTTCCAGTCACAGACAATGTGAGTATGTTTCGGGAACGATGGTATATCAATAGACCCATTTGTCTCGATATAGACATCCGGTTTTCCTTTAAGGTTGTGTATTAGGCTGAAAAGGGCATCCTCCCTTTCACAGGCAAGGGGTTCTCCCCCGGTAAACAGGAGTTTCAAAAACGGGTAGTGTAGAAGGTGGTGATGAATGTCTTTTAGCATTTCCTTTTCCGTAAACCTGTATGTTACCTGTTCAACAAATGGTGTATCACAATACGTGCATTTGAGGTTGCAGCCGGAAAAACGGAGTAAATACACCGGTACCCCGGGAACAGGTGCCTCCCCGCTTATCGTAATATATTTTTCCTTAATAGCGAATATCATTCAAAATCACCGGTCTCACAGAATGATTCTGTTGGGTGGATTTTTTCATAAATTCTTACCTTGTAAAGAAGGGCCGGATCAAAGGTTTTGAATTGTTTGTATACAAAAAAAGCGATCATCTCTGCTGTCGGATTCCCGTCCACCACATCATTTAATACGGTATGATCGAGCATATCAGTGACTTTTTTTATCGTATTAAAATCCCACAAAATACCATTGGAGGTGATTTTCTCCCTGTCCCCTTTAACCCAGACACCGACTTTCCATGTGTGTCCGTGCAACCGGGAACATTTCCCTTTATAGTTTTCAAGTTTATGAGCTGCATTAAAACAGGCTTCTGTATAGAGTGTTACTGTCAACCGGTGTCTGACTCCTTTGCATAATAGTTGAATAGTGCCTTATATAAATTACAATTGTGGTTCAACTTGTTGAACAGTACTATAACAAAAAAGAGCCTGCCTGTAAATGGAAATCTGCGATGATTACTATTTGTAAAGTGAAAAGAAATCAATTGGAAAATCCCAGAATAGTTTTTATTATTTCTTAATCCGTAAAATCCGTAATTTTTATAAATTCAAGGTAAAAAATCCTGAAATGTACGATTCGCCGGAATTGCTGTTCAAATATCGCTTGTATTGACATACCTGCATATCCCGGGTATTTTTTAAAAAAGAGTAGTATCCTTTAAAGAAATGCAGGAAACAAAGCAATCTATCAGACAGGGAATAAAATCAACACTGGCAGCCTTTCCCCAAACACTTCTGGATGAAAAAAGCAGGGATATTGCTGATATCCTTTTCGAATCATCAATGTGGCAAAGGGCAGATATCATTTTTATCTACCTTTCATTTGGAAAGGAGGTAAAAACCGATATGATGGTCCTGAAGGCTTTTTCCGGGGAAAAGACTGTTGCAGTACCCAGGATAACAGGCAGGGATATGGTATTTCACCAGATCACGACCCTGGACAGTGGACTTGTAATGAACAGGATGGGTATACGTGAACCACTCTCGTCCCTGCCGGTGATAGAACCGTCCGGTTTACCATACGGTCTTGAGAATTCCCTTATTATTACTCCGGGTCTTGCATTTGACCGGCAAAAGAACAGACTTGGGAGGGGCGGGGGGTATTATGACAGGCTTATCAGCCAGATAAGGAAAGCCGGAATATATAAGAGTACAATAGTGGGTGTCTGTTTTTTTGAGCAGATGATAGATTCGGTTCCTGTGGGTCCCGGGGATGAAAAGGTTGATATGATTGTAAATGATAAGGATATTATTTATTGATTCCTTTTGTTCATTTCCTTTATTTGTCCTAAAAACCTTTCCCAACCTACTGGAACACCCTGTTAAAATCTGATATACTATCGCTATTCTGAAAGAAAGAGGATGGATATAATTATGGGAGAGATCAAATCTGCAATTCAGATTGCACTGGAAAAAACAATGGGAATCGTTGTTGATAAAAAATCGATTCAGGAAGAGGAATATATAAAAAAAGGTAAAATGATTATTTCTACCTTTCTTGATGAACCTGACAATTCACTGGACGGTTGTTTTAAAGGACTGGAAAAAGAGCAGATAGAATGGGTCAGGGAAGGTATGTGCCAGACCCTGATGGCAAATCTTTTTTTACCCAATGATCAGATCGCGCTTTCCAAGTTGAAACGGGTGCAGGCAGGATTTTTAAAAATCATAGCAAATAATAAAAAGCTTAAACTCCTGTTCGATCAACTGGAAGGTTTTTTCTCCGAGTATATTGGAGAGAAAGGGCGAATATTGGAACATATTGAAAACCAGTATGCCCCCCGGCTCCGGCAGAAGGAAGAAGCATTATCCAAACAACTCGGAGCGCCTGTGCATCTGGATATCAATTCTGATCCGGAGTATAAAAAAATCTTAAATCAGAATCTTTCTCAATTTGATTTACGGTATAAGGCAGTACTGGAGCAGGTGAAAGGGGAACTCCAGTCCATGTTCAAAGAATGATTCTTATTACGATTTTTGAATAAAAGATCCAGATTTTTAAAGCAGTTATTCAAAAAAATATCATAATAAGTATTGACAAAATGGAAAATGTGAGTAAATTTAACTATCAACTGATATTATCATAAAAGTAATTATTATTGAGGGTGATAGATATAGTATCGTCTGAAAGAGGTTGATAAGTGCTCAACAAAGTTGAGCCCCAATTGTAGTATGAATAAGGTTGCTTTTATGAATTGATTTCAAGCGTGTCTCCTTCGTCTAGTGGTCAGGACACCGGGTTTTCATCCCGGCAGCAGGGGTTCGACTCCCCTAGGAGATGTATGTATAAACAGATAAAAAAAAGATGAAAAATCTGTTTATATGGTATTTTGACTTAAAATCTTGTTATTTTAACAAGATTTTAAGCAAAATAGATAAACGTTAGCCGCCAGGTTAATGAAACCAGTATAATAAAAAGAACCTGGATAGCTTGTTAATTGGGTTGTGGGTGTAACCGATGTTATGGTATATATATTGGGATAGCCATCTTATTTAAATTACAATTGGAGTTCAACTTTGTTGAACATCACTTTGTTTAAAACAACAATTGAAGCTCAACAAATGTTGTGTGCTCTTCAACATAGTTTAAGCCCGATTGTACGATAATGAGGTGCTCCTCAACATTCGTTGAGGCACGATAGTAATTTATAAGGTACAAATCAATTAATAAAGGAGTTATTACAAGTGAAAAAAATTGTTTTTATTGTAACGTTTGTTCTTGTGTTTTTTATAAGTGTCTTTTCTGTTTCTGCTTTAAGACTTGGACTTGAATTTGGTAATCCCACTGCAGTTATTATCATCCGCCCGGAACCTTTTGATATTAAAGTCGGGTACTACCTGGCCAGTGTTTTTAACCAGGGAGGCGGGGATTACATTCATGTGAGTGTAGATTACAGAATAGTCGATTCTTATAAACTTATCGATTTTCTTCATATTTTTCTTGGTCTGGGAGCATATGTCCAGATATATATGGATAGTGAGGATTTTCATCTTGGAGCAAGGATTCCTGTCGGAATACAGGCCTTTCTGCTTAAAAATACCTTTGAAGTCTTCCTGGAAATTGTCCCGACAGTGGATTTCCTCCCGGGTATTGCTTTCGGAGGATTCCAGGGTTACCTGGGGTTTACGGTAAAAATTTAACATAAAAGCATAATTCTATTGTACTATTGATATATTATTCCCTGGCACCTTCTATCCGGCTGCCAGGGAATAATAGTAAATATATATTTATTATTAAAGCAGAATAAAATTGAAACTGAAAATCCCGGTATTTATTATCATTTTATCCTTTCTTTATTTTATTTTCGGGTGTACGTCTGGTGTTAAGGCGACTGACCTGGCAAATGAGTACTATAATATTGGTAACTCATACTATAATATGAAAAAATATGATGAAGCATGCAGGTTCTTTGAACGGGCACTTGAACTAAATCCTTCTTTTTCCAGGGCTAAATATAATTTTGCACTTGCTTCCATCAAAACAAATAAAATAGAAAAGGCAATTATTATTCTGGAGGAACTCCTTAAAGAAGATCCGGGAAATATTGATATTCTTTCTACCCTGGTGTATTCATACCACGAAGTGGGGGAATACGAAAAAGCACTTGGTATCACTCTGCGCATTCTGGAGATGTTTCCTGATAATGCATACGCCCTTTATAATGGCGGAATTCTTCTCTGGAAGCTTGGAAGAAGAGAAGAAGCGATCGCTTATTTTATCCAGTTAAAAGATAATAACCCTGAGGATTATGATGCTCTTTATAACCTGGGGAATCTCTATTATCAGGAAAAAGAATATGAAGAAGCAGTAAAATATCTCGAGCAATTCAGCGAAAAAAAACCCGAGGATAAGAATGTGTATCTTCTTCTTGCAAGATCCTATTCTGCACTTGAAAAATATCAACTTTCCCTGGATGCATATGACTTGGCACTTTCGTTTTATCCGAAACATAAAGAAGCCTGGTTTGAAAAAGCTATTATCCTTCTTACTAAAGTAATGGACCCGGAAAAGGGTTACACAGCATTTTCCCAGGCGCTGGAACTGGGATTTAATGATAAGGAGAAGATTGTTTCTCTGCTTGATAGTGCCCGGCTTTCGGACAAAGAGAAGCTCGAAATGTTGATAAAAGAAAAAAATGTTTTTCCAGATACCCCTGATAATACCGCTTTAGAGGAAAAGACATCATCATAAAGAATCTGATAAATCATGGGGAGTTAAGGGATTTTACTCATCTTTGCTGGTATAAAGTTTTGTTATTTTATATGAAACCGAGCATTCTTTTGAACAGAATAATTTATTAAAGCCTTTGGTGTTGACAAAATATTTTCCACATATAGTACAGACATTAAAACGGTTCATGCACTTTTCTGAGCAATACAGTTCATTTACTGATTTATCCAGGGAAATATAGATTCCACAATTTCTGCATTTTATATATTTCTCGATCATTCTTTTTACTATAATAATATAGTTCAGTTTTACTGTCCATGAAATTTTTGTTTTTTATTATTTTATATATACGGGGCTATTGCCATGACTGAAAAAAAGATATATATCTATTGTATATGCTGATAAAGTTATATGTTGCTTTATTAGATAGTTATTATGAAGGAGGGATATATGAGTTTTTGGGAAAGAATGCAGGAAGTAATTAATCAGGGTATTGAAACATCGAAAGATGTATTAAGTAAAGCAAAAGAGAAAGCAAAGGATTTAGGTGAAAAGGGGATTCTCAAATATGACATCATGAAGCTGGAAAAGCAGGCTGAAAAAGATTTTCTCCTTCTTGGTTCTAAAGTATTTGAAATATTAGTCGAAAAGAAACAGGAAAACATAACAAAAGATAACAAGGAAATCAAGGAATTGATCGAGGAGATTCAAAAGATTCAAGTCGAGATAGATGAAAAAGAGGAAGAAATAAAAAATATTTAAAATATTTTTTAAATTTCTCTTGACTTTGCAAAATAGATTAATTATTATGTTATGCAGAGTGAATGAATGATTTTCTCAATTGTTTTTTTTATGGGAATAGAGTGCAATTGAGAAAATGAAAAAGATATGATCTTTGAAAGTAACGGGGAAGGGGAGAAGTAAGAAGGATGAGAACTTGGTAAGAAGATCAACTACTTTAACGAGTAGTTGGCAA
>JAFGQK010000397.1 GCA_016935735.1 Spirochaetales bacterium
ACAGCTGATGCAGATACAAGGGCTTCCTCTGTTGCATCTTCCCGGCTGAATTCTCCCGTAATTTTACCTTTTGAAAAAACGAGAATTCTGTCGGAAATGTGCAAAATTTCCTTCAGCTCTGAAGCAACTAAAATAATCCCCATACCGCCTGCAGCCAGCCTGTTCATGATCAGAAATATGTCTTTTTTCGCACCAACATCAATTCCTCTTGTTGGTTCATCCATTAAAAGTATTTTGGGGGATGTTAAAAGACTTTTCCCGACTATAACTTTCTGCTGATTGCCCCCGCTTAATGATGAAATAAGATTTTTAATATCTGCTAATTTTATAGAGAGATTCTTTACTTGATTATTCACGTTTTCTTCTTCTTTTTTTGAATCTAACTGAAAGACATTCGTATAATTATTGAGACTGGCCAATGACATATTACTTAATATAGATAAATTTTGAAATATTCCTTCCCTTTGCCTGTCCTCGGGAATTAATGCTATTCCGCTTTTTATTCTTTTATCAATAAAAGGAGTTACCACTTTCTCCCCGTCCACCAGGATTGTACCGGTGGCATTCCGATGTACTCCAAAAAGGCATTCGAGCAATTCCGTACGGCCGGCGCCTCTTAGTCCGTAAATGCCCAGTATTTCACCTTTTTTAAGTGAAAATGAAACATCATCCAACAGAAATCCGCCGCCTATTTTCGGCAGGCTTAAGCTCTCTACCTTCAAAACTTCAGTATCCGAAATTATATTTTCTTTTTCTATGGATGACTGAATCTCCTTTCCCACCATCTTGTTTATTATCCAGGGAATATCGATAACATCCATCTGCGATTCATCTACCAGGTGCCCGTCACGAAGAACCGTAATATAATCTCCAATTTGTATAACTTCTTCCAGCCTGTGGGATATATAAATGATTGAAACATTATTTGATTTCAGTTCTTCAATTATCCTGAATAAAACGGCAACTTCTTCGTTACTCAATGCGGATGTGGGTTCATCCATAATTAATATATCCATATCCTGCAACAGTACCTTTGCTATTTCAACAATCTGCTGCTGGCCAATTCTGAGATTCATTACGAGTGTTTTGGGGCTGATATCATGCTCCAGCCTGAGCAATACTTTTCTGGTTTTCTCTTCCTGCGTCTTGTGGTCTATCTGCCCTTTCCGGAATATCTCACGGGTTATAAAAACATTTTCTGCAACATTTAAGTTGGGAAACAGGTTTAATTCCTGGTGAATGATGCCGATTCCCTTTTCCGATGCTTCTATGGGTGATATTAATTTAACTTTTTTATTCCTGAATATGATGTCCCCCGAGGTCGGTTGCTCGATTCCGGCAAGGATCTTCATTAACGTCGATTTACCGGCCCCGTTTTCACCCACAAGTACATTGACTTTCCCGCAATGAACGTTAAAATTTACATCCACCAGGGCATGGGTACCCGGGTAGATTTTATTTATATTCTGTGTCTTTAATATAATATTGTCTTTGGTTTCTCCTCCGGCAATACAGTTCTTTTTTGTTTCCATCATGATTCACTTCTCCCGATTTCCAGCTTTATCGGGGTTATCTCTATTTTACTATAATCATCTGGCTTTATGAGTGTAAAAGCACCATAAAAAGTAACTGGTTTATCAGCAAGGTTCTCCCGGTCCAGCTCATTCAATACTGTCTCTTTAATAATCCCTTTTATCCTGTTCCCGATATCTCCCCATTCCAATTGATTGGTAAAATCCCCATAAGAAAGATCATCATAAGCGTCCCGGATGGAATTTAAAGTAGAAGAAATGACGGGACCGATTAAGATCTGGATATCTGCAGTATTATCATATGGCGGGAGATCGACATTTACAGATCCTTTTGATACTTTATTAACAGAAATAATGCGTCCAGTGCCTTTTACAATAAAATTATAATTTGTATTTTCTGCTGTTTCAGTATGCGCATATTTCTCCGTTGTGCCCAGGGGATCGGCAGCAGCACTATCCAGTATTATCTTGATATCAACCGCTTGTTCGGTAAAATATGGTACTATTTTCGTGTCCCAGTCCGGATCTATAATCCGGGTTGCATCAAAATCACTTTTATAGATCTTATCCTCAACTTTTTCTGCTTTTTCATCAAGACGTTCCACTTTTACTTTACATGAAAATGATACCAGCAAGAGCCCTGTCAATAGCCAAAGAAATAAAGTATACCTGATTATGTCTTTCATGTCCTTTTCTCCTCTATTTCGTATATATCCATTTGAAACCATGAACAAATTTATGATAGTAGTATAAGCCAATTGTAAAAATCCAATGCTACAGACTTTTTCCAATATGGCTTCCCTTACCCCATCAGTTGATGGGTTTAATGTTTTTTTATTTTATTATAAATGAACATATAAGAAAATAAAAAAACTCTAAATTTATTAAGGTTCACTCTATCCTTTAACAATTTATCCTCAGCCGGATAATTCTTACATCTAATTATAATATTTCTATGAGATGCAGCAACTGATTTTCATCTGAAACTGCATCTCATAACAGTAAATTCAGCTTAAGAGTAATTATTTACTCTGCTTCATTTTACTTTTTAGGACCAAATAACTCAAATTGATCTGCATTCTCCGGGGTAATGAGTGTACAATCGACAGACTGTTTTTCAGGAAGTCCTGTAGAACCTGATCTGATATACAAATCCGCCTGCTCCACTGCCATTTCGGCACCCCGGGTACACGGCTGAAGAACCGTCGCATCGATTTTACCTGCTTTAATGGAGTCGATTACATCATCGCTGCCGTCGAAGCCTACAACAATGACGTTCCCCATACCTGCCGCATCCAATGCTGCCTGGGCACCTAATGCCATTGTGTCATTTCCGCAGATAACACCTTTAATAACCGGATTAGCTGCAATGATTGATTCCATTTTCGTGAAGGCCTCACTCTGGGACCAATTGGCACTCTGGGATGCAACCTTTATCATATCTGGATATTGGCCGATAACGTCATTGTATCCTTTTGATCGTATGTGGGCATTATTATCGGATAAGTTCCCAATCAGTTCAACGTAATTCCCTTTTTCTCCCATTAACCGTACAAATTCTTCACCCCCAAGTGTTGCCCCCTGGTAGTTATTAGAAATGATTTGTGAAATGGCAAGACCTGTTTTATTGATTTCCCGGTCTATAAGGAACGACGGGATTCCGGCATCCTTGGCCTTTTGAATGGCGGCAATGGAAGCATCTGCTCCTGCATTATCAAGAATAATCGCAGCAGCCTTTTTTGAGATAGCCAGATCGATGTACTCCGACTGCTTTGTAACATTATCCTGATGATCCAAAACAAGGGTTTCATATCCCAGCGATTTGGCTCTTGCATCTGCCGCATCAGCTTCTGCCTTAAAGAACGGGTTAGCATTATCCGGCATAATAATGACCATAAGCTTCTTTTTTGTTTCCTGTGTTCCTGTTGCGAATATACTCATTGCAAGTCCAGTCAACAAAATTACAGCTATAAAGGTTTTCATTGTTTTGCTCATACAAATACTCCTTTTTAATTTGATATAAACCTTACTGGTTTGTTTAATTATCGATTCTATCATGAAACACACATCATGTCAAGCTTAAAAACAAATTATCGAAAAAAAAAGTAATTAATAATAACTAATCAAAAATATTTGAAAATACAAGAGGTGATATATTTCTTTATTACTTATAATAAATACTACAAATACTATTTTTGGGCTAAATTCAACTGCATAGTCCTGGATTATAATACAAATTTTACGATATTTTTCTTTTTTTTTCTATTTTATGCTTTACATTTTCGTTTATTTGTGTTAATTTATTTTTTAGAAAGAGGAAATTAATAATAAAAAAATTTCCAAACATAATAAAAAACGGGAGGATAAATGACAAACGAATTTATGCTTGAACCCGGAGAAATAATAAAAAAAGCTAAAAATATCAGAAAAAGAATAATAAAAATGAATTCCGGGGC